>JBDRMV010000023.1:0-18522 GCA_043811795.1 bacterium
AGTCCGCTGGCCGTGCTGAGCAAGGCGGAAGGAAAAGTAAGGATAATGAAACCGGAACAGGAAAAGTGGCTGACGGGAAAAACGGGAATGTTTTTGTACGGGGGAGACCGGATAAAAACGGAAAAGAGTTCAAAGGCGGTAATAAATTTTATAAGCGGCGTAGAGATAAGCGTGAACGCGGAAACGGAATTTACGATAAAAGCGGAAGAGGATAAAGGTCAGAAGAAAGAGGAACTTGATTTAATCATGGGCGAACTGCTTTCAAAAGTGCCGAAGGGCGGCGACTACAAAATTAAGACCCCGCAGGCGGTTACGGCAGTGAGGGGAACGAAGTTCGGAGTGCAATCCGGCGGCGGGCTGACTGCGGTGTATGTTCTTGACGGAGAAGTGGATGTGTTTAACAGTTACGGAAAAATAAGCTGCCGGAAGGGCGAAAAGACCACGGTCGGTGCGGGGGCGGCCCCATCGGCGCCCGAGGAGATGAAAGAAGAAGAAATGGAAAAACAGGCAGGGTGGAGCGAGCCGGAGAAGGAAGAGGTTGAGATTAAGATACAACTGAAAAGCGAAAAGGGTTTTATTGCGGGGCTGCTGTTGGAAGTTGAACTTACGGCGGAAGGCAAGGATGACTACAAAGGCAAGATACAGGTAGAGACCACTCCGGATGATTTTAATGTTACGAAGGTGATGCCGTGGACGGACGGAGTGCTGAAGTTCTACTGCATCAAGGAAACAGCGGGGCCCGCTGTGATAAATGTAACGGGGAACGATAGCAAGACGATAGTGACCGCCGTAAACTTTGACGAGGCGCAAGAAAAGGAACTGCGGCTGGAACTGAATGACGACAGAAAACTGAAACTCAAATTTACGAAATAGTTCTTAAAGATTTCGGGTTGAAAATAAAAAAGTAATTATATATAATTCTTTGTCAAGGTAATGTAACGGCAGAGATTGCCCTGCCTTATAAGGAGATATAATAAATGCCGGAAGAAGAACTTCAAAAACATTTGAAAGCTCTTGACGAAATGTGTTCAAAAGTCAGTTTCTCTTTAAAAGAGCAGGAGGTTTTTTCGCAGATACTAAAAAGGTCGTGTGAAATACTGAATACGGAGGGAATGTCAATTCTCCTCCACACACCCGGCTCAGACGTTCTTTCTTTTTACGCCGTTGCGGGGCCATCAAAAGAAGAAATCGTAAAACTTAAAAGCATTCCGCTTAAAGAGGGAATTGCCGGATGGGTTTACAATACGGGAAAATCCGTTTTTTTGAACGACCCTTATTCCCACCCGAAGTTTCTGCCGGAAGTTGATAACAAGACGGGTTTTAAGACGAAAAATATTATTTGCGTCCCGCTTATTTCCAGAATGCGTAAAATGGGCGCGCTGGAGATTGTAAACAAGAAATCGGGCGATTTTGTTCAGGACGACCTTTATTTTGCTCAGGCGCTTGCCGGGATAATTTCAATGGTTTTGAGAAACATAGGGCTTTTTACGGAACTCACCAACCAGAGAAATCTTATGAAAACGATTCTTGACAACATCCCCGGCGGCTTTATAGCGGTTGACGAGGCGGGGAAGATTATTGAGTTCAACACGGCAGCGGGAAGAATTCTCGGTTTTGGAATGAGCGCCGCGAACACAAACATAAAGGACTCTTTGAAAATGCAGAAAGAGATTACGGATGTGCTTTCCCAAACGTATAAAGAAGGCAAAACCGGCAACCGCCTAATTTTAAACACCTTGAAAACCAGCGGCGAGAAATTGATTCTGGGCTACGGAACGATTTTGATAAAAACAAATGAGGGAAGAGTTATAGGAAGCGGTATTATATTTCAGGACCTGTCAAAGATACAGGGTCTACCGTAAGAGCTGTAAACTATAAGCGGTAAGCAAGAAATGCTCAATGAAATTAGAGGTCAAAAATGGCGAAACAGTGGGTTAAAAACGAATTAAAGAAAGATCCGCTTGTGACGGTTGCCTCATCCGTCTATGGATTTGTCGGAAAGAATTTGCAGACATCGCTGATTATTCTTGTGGTTTTTGTCGTCGCTGCTGTCTTTTCCGTGCTGCTCCTGACCGCGCGCAGAAAAAATATTAACAGCGGTTTTGCCAAACTCATAAGAGCCGAGTCCGCGATGTATTCCGACCCGTATCTTTCACTATCTCTCTGCGACAGGGTAATTTCGGAATTTCACGCCTCGCCGGAACTGGCTTCTCTCGCTCTTTACATAAAAGGCAATGCGCTGTTTATGAAGGATGATTACGAGGGCGCTCTGAAAGTTTACATGTCCGCCCTTGATTCGATCGACGACAGTTTAAAACCCGATGTCTTCTTTTCAATCGCAAAAACCGAGGAGGCGCTGAACAGATTTAATGCTGCGCTGAAAACATATCAGCAGTTCCTGACCGATTTTGACAGGCACTATTTGTCCCCCGAGGCATACCTTTCGTCTGCGAGGATACTTATCAAAGAAAATCAGCCGGCTCAGGCCGAGCAGTTCATAGAAGTGATAAAAGGAAGGTTTCAGGGGACGAAATGGGCTGACTATGCAGAGGAACTCGGTACAAAAAAGTGAATTCCTGAAGCCGGAAATTATCGCGAAGATTTCCCGTCTCGGTTTTACAAAAAAAATTCTATGCGAAGGCACCGTTTCAGGGCGTCACGCGGCCCCCTACCGGGGTTATTCCTCCGAATTTCTGGCGTTCCGGCCGTACACGCAGGGAGACGACATAAGATATCTTGACTGGAAGATTTTCGCTCGGTCGGAAAAGTTTTTTATCCGGCAGTTTGAACAGGAAACGAATATGCGCTCATGCGTTGTCTTTGACAAGTCGGCTTCAATGGATTTCCGCTCTTCCGGAATAAGCAAAATTGATTATGCAAAAATTCTGGCTTCAACACTTGCTTATATTCTGATAAAAAGAGGCGACAGCGTCGGGTTTTCCTCCATCTCCGATGAAGTGGAGGAATTTCTCCCGTATTCGCGGTCAACAAAAAATCTTTCGAAACTCCTTACGAAAATTTCCGAAATAAAAGCATCGGGGCTGACGAATATCGCGCAATCTCTGAAGGATATAGGTTCGAAGATTAGAAGGAGAACTCTTATTATTTTGATTTCCGACCTGCTTACGGAAACGTCTGCGGTTATGAAAACGGTCAGGAATTTTATTCATCAGAAACACAGTTTTGTCGTGTTTCAGGTGCTTGACCCTTTTGAATTTGACCTCCCGCCGGGCGACAGATTTCTTTTTAAGGATAAAGAAACGCAGGAAAAGGTTGCGATTAATGTAAAAAAGTCATCGCAGAGATATAGAAAGCAGTTTCAGAAGTTCCTCGTAGGCATAGAAAATTCTCTTAAAAACTGCGGTGGGGGATATTTCAGGTTCAATACCGGCATAAGCGCCGAGGCAGGAATCCCCGAAGGGCTCTGCAGAGCGGGATTCACCTTTAAGTAGTGCTTAGATTCCTGAATCCTGCGACTCTCTATTTTCTTCCGCTGGCGTTTCTTCCCGTCATCATTCACCTTCTCACGAGGAAAAAAGCGGTGCCATTTGCGTTTCCTTCGATTTTTCTGCTGAAAAAAGACGCTCTGGCCAGGACCGTAAATCTGAATTTGATAAATATAATTCTTCTGCTTCTGAGAACGCTGATAATAATTCTGCTCGTTCTTTTTTTTGCGGCGCCTTCCGTTGTTTTCCTGAAGGCAAAAAAAGGCGTAAAATCCGCCGCGGTTTTTCTTGATTACTCCTATTCAATGAACCGGAGATTTCTCGAGACGACCGTCTGGAAAGAGTCCCTCGAGGCGGTTTCCCGGATAATGGATGTTTGGCGCGCCGAAAATATCAGCGTTTTTACTTTCAATAAAAAAGTTTTTTTTGAGGGAAGGGGCGGGGCTGCGCTGAAGATTCTCCGCCGGAAGGAAAAACCATATATTGAATCGGGACAGGCAGGTAAGGAAATTGCGCAGATAATCCGCAAAAACAGGGATATCGGTTCGGTTTTTATCATTTCGGATTTCGGAAGGAATACTTTCATAAACCCGGTTGAAGCGTCTGCCGCCGGTAAAATTACCTGTTTTAAGATGGGCGGCGACGGCCGTAATTTTTTTGTAGAGGGTTTCAGCTCCCGGGAAGATGCTGTTTCCGTCCGTCTGAAAGTAATTCCGCCGGCCGGAGCCGATTACTCCGTTTATCTTTATTCGGAAGGGAAGAAAATTAACCAGTCGTCTGTCCCGGCGGGCGCGGCAAATGCGCTTCTTATGACGCAGGGAAAATTGAGCGGCAGGATTTTGCTTTCAAACGAAGATATCCAGCCCTGCGACAATGTCTTTTATTTTTCTCTACCGAGAAGAAATACGCTGCAGGTCCCCTGCCTGAACGGTTCGCCGAGCATGAATGCCGTAAAGAACGAAACGTATTTTTTGAGGAAAATTTTTGAACAGGTTCCGTTCCTCGACGTAAATGTTGTGACGGACAAAGAAGTTTTTTTTGATAATTACGGGAATTCAAAAGCGGGAATAATTTGCAATGTTGACGCGATTACGGAAAAGCAGGGGGGCATCCTGCGGCGGCAGGTACTTAACGGCGGAATTTTAATCGTGTTTTTAGGCGAGAAAACCGATGTTGACGTTCTGAACTCCGTTATGCCCGATATTCTGCCTGCGTATATTTATCCGGTGAAGGAGGAAAATCTCAGTGGCATGGAATACGTTTCTGCGCCTTGGCTGAAGAATGACTTAAGTTCTTCGCATTTCCTCGTATTCAGAGCTGAAAAATATTTCCCGGTTCTGCCCTGCGAGGGCGCATCCGTTATAATGAAATCCGGCGGCAACCCGGTCTGTGTTGCAAAGCAGTTTGGCGAGGGCGGCGTGATTCTTTTTTCTGTTTCAAGCGATATGGACTTTTCAAATCTTCCCGTTCAGACGGGTTTTCCCGCTTTTATTCTGGCATCGATGAATTATTTTATCTGGGAGAAAAACGAATTCAGCCGGAATTATTTTATCGGCGACAGAGTCGCTGTCCCGGACCCGCGCGCGAAACTCTTTTCCGGGAATAAGGAAATATCACTTTCAAAGGAAATAAGAGGCAATCAAATTTTATTCGTTTCGCCGCCGCTGGACGAGCCGGGTTTGTACAGCGTTAAAACCGGGCGATGCGGGACAGGAGATACAGTTCCGGATGATAAAATAATTTCCGTAAATTTAAGTAGAGGGTCCGAAAACGATCTCACGGGAATAAGCGAACGCGCTATCGGGAAAATATTTCCGGGTGCGGATGTCTTTAATATAAAAAATCCTGCCCGCGATATTCCGCTTATTTTATCGGGGAAACCGCTTCGGAATTTTCTTCTGCTTGCATGCCTTCTTTTGTTTCTTGCCGAATGCGCAATTTCCGTATTGTGGATATAGCCGAATAAACATTTTGCTTTTTGTTGAATTTATGTTATAATTATCAAAATTTGGAAAATAGGAAGGGTGCTATTATGGAAAAACTGCCGGATTTGATTATCGGGGATTTGAAGATAAACCCTCCGATTGTGCAGGGAGGGATGGGAGTGAGGATTTCACTGTCAAAATTGGCATCCGCGGTTGCCAACGAAGGCGGTGTCGGCACCATTGCGACCGCGCTCATAGGCGGGCTGAAAAGTCATTTCTCCATGGACGAACACGAACTTGCGGACATAAAAGAGGTAATTGACCAGATAAGAAAAGCAAAAACGCTTACGACAGGGGTAATTGCAGTGAATATTATGGTTGCCCTTACCAATTATCCTTCGCTGGTGCAGGCATCGTCGAAAGAAGGTATAGACATAATTTTTTCGGGCGCGGGGCTGCCGCTGAGTTTGCCGAAACTTGTTGAAGGTACGAAAACAAAAATCTGCCCGATTGTATCTTCGGGCCGGGCTGCGGAAATTATCTGCAGGAACTGGATAAGAAAATACAACTATGTTCCTGACGGGATTGTGGTTGAAGGCCCGCTTGCCGGCGGTCACCTCGGTTTCAGTTTCAAAGAATTGGAAAATGAAACCGCTATGCCGAAACTGGAAGACATCGTCGTTGAAGTCGTCAAAGTCGCTCAGAAATACGGGAATGAACAAAAAAGAAAAATTCCCGTTATTGCCGCCGGCGGGATATACGACGGTAAAGATATTGCCCGCTTTTTGAAATTGGGCGCATCCGGAGTGCAAATGGCTACGCGGTTTGCGGCCACTTTCGAATGTGATGCTGCGGAGGAATTCAAACAGGCATACATAAACGCAAAAAAAGAAGATCTTGTCATCATTCGCAGTCCTGTCGGAATGCCCGGCCGGGCAATACAAAATAAATTTCTCGATAGAGCAAAGAGAGGCGAAGTTAAATTCAATTGCGCCTACCAGTGTCTGAAAACGTGTATTCCAAGCAAATCGCCGTACTGCATTGCCGATGCATTAATTAATGCCGCTCAGGGGAATTTGGAAAATGGTTTTGTATTTGTCGGTTCTAATACGGACAAAGTTGACAGGATTGTATCGGTTAAAGACCTGATGAAAGAGCTGGTAGAAGAAGCGGAAGCAAACTTGTAAGGTAAAGGAAGGGGACAGGTCTTTCAGAACTGTCCCCAACCAAGAACTGTCCCCAACTATTTCAGTGTTCTGACTGTCAGAAAGATTTTTTTGTTTTTCCCGACGATAACATCGTTTATTACTTTTTCGCCGATTGTATTTCCGCCTCCGTCCTTCGGGTATAACCTTAAATGGTAGGTTCCTGCTTTAACGGGAATTCTCGCGATGCCGATTTCGGCGGGGAGAGTGCCCCATGTTCTTAAGTCGGCGATTTCCGTTGCCGCGCCGACCGCCCGCAAAGCCCCGCCGACGAGAAGACCCGTGAGTTCTCCTCTTTTCTTTTTTGTTTCTTCTTCCGCTTTTTGGGCGAGAACATGTTTTGTCCACGCTCTTGCGATTGCTTTTGTCCTTATCCGTGCAATTCTGTCGGACAGGTTTTTCATCGCAATCAGCGAGATATCGGAGACCTTTTCCGTGAGTCCCTTGAATTCCCCGCCGGATACGGCGACCTCTATTTTTTCCGTTTTGAATTCCGGCTGGATGTACTGCGGAAACGCGACGCGGAATTGTTTTTTTGAAGTGAAACCCCTCGCTGCCGCTTTGGCCTGTTCAACGTCAGTCGCGTCTTTCCCCGAGACCTTAACGCTCTCGGCATAAGCCAACCCGTCGCCGAAAGAGATTTCTATAAAATGGTTTATTTTCTGGGGAGCAGGACCGTTCAGATGGATCAGGATAATCTCGGATGACTCATGTCTTTGTTCCGCTTTCACTTTGTATTTTTTTTCAAACCAGTCAATGTCGTCGGAAAAACCGAGTTTTTCAGCGCAGAGGATTGCGCTCTTAATCAAACTTTCAGGAGCGCCGCATCCGATGACATGCTGCATTCCCTCGTACGCCTCTATTGCTTTTTTGTATTCGATGAGGGCGTCGTTTGTCTCGCCGCTTTCTTCATACAGCATGCCCATTATGTATCGGATGGCAGGATCTTCCTTGTAGACGGTTTTGCGGCCGTAATTTGTCTGGAGCGTTTGCAGAAAATGGTTCAGCTGTCTTGCCTCAACAAGGGCTTCATCCGTTTCTCCGACGGCTGCGTAATTTACTGCTTTGAAAAAGTAAATCAAAGACCTTTCAAAGTCCTCGCCGTAATACGGTCTCATGGAATCGTTTATGAGAAAGGTGGCCGCTTCTTTCGTTACGCTTTTGGTAAAATAATCATCGGCGAGCTGTTTCGCATCTTCAAACGATTTATTGCTCTCCGCGAAGTTCCCTGCAAGGTGGTTCAGCAGGCCGTAGTCAAGAAAGTAAAGCAGGTTATTTCTTGAGGGGTAATATTTTTTCCTGTTTTTCTGGATTTCGCCGACTGCACCGGCATAGTTGTCTGACATCAGTTTTGAATTAATTTTCGGATAAAAACCGGCCGGCGAGCAGCCAAAAAGAGTGAAGAGTAAAGAGTGAAGAGCGAAGAATAAAAACAAATTGACCTTTTTCATTTCACTTTACACTTTGTGTTTTACATTTCAAGGTGTTTACAGACCGTACTTTGATTTTTTAACCAGTTTTTTTATTTTTTTCTGGCCTATCCAGACTTTTTCGTTTGATTCCATGTTGGTGAGTTCAAGTTCAATCTGGTAGAACCTCACGGTTTTTCCCCCGACGGTGTCAAGGATGCTGTTGATTGTCCCCTGAAGCATAAAGTCGGCTGCCTTTTCTTTGAAGAAGTTCTTTGCGTCCTCTGTGAATTTCTGCTGGTCGGCTCGCTCTTCGCGGATTTCCTCTCTTTCCGTTTTTGCCGCGACGAATTTCACTTTTCCGGAATTGATAAGTTCTTTTTCCATGTCTTTTACGAAAGTGTCCGTCGCAATGTGTTCGGAAGATTTGTTTTTCACCTTCCCGACGATGACACGCGGGTTTTTACCTTTTTCCGACGTGAAATCCGTCAGCCACGCCCTTGCAACGCAGTCCCGTATCATTTCCTCCGATACGAGCCGGGAGTCAGTGTCGTTCCAGAAACCCGAAAGGTCTATTTCTTCACCTGCGTCCATTCTTGAGACCTTCGTCGTCGCGCAGCCGATTGCCAGCAGGCATAAACCGCCGCCCAGCATGCAATGAATGATTCTTTTCATTTTTCCCCCTTCAGTTTAAAGTCGCTTAAATTCCACCCGCACCATTCCTGCAGGCAGAAACCCTTTTCCTTTGTTGAGATGCAGTTCAAATCCAACTCTCTATCAATACCATTTTTTATCAAATCTGAAAAGATTCTCACATAAAAGTTTGCCCTGGAAGAGGGGTCGTATTTCTGCCAGTTTTCCGTCCAGTTGTACGGTGTCCTTACAAATTTTGAGGTCACGAGTCCGGCGATGTGTTTCGGGTGCCATTTTTTGAAAAGCAGGATTCTCGTCAGGTTTTGCAGGTTGGCCGGTTTGAGGAGATTGTCGTTCGGCAGGAGAATGCACAGCCGCGCGCATGTCGGAATTGTGTCAGGGTCCAGGGCGTCGTATGTTTTAGGCCATGACTTCTCGTCGTCTATTTCTACGCGGTCGAAGTCCCTGTGAATCTCGTAAAGCGGCGATTTGCGGTATGTTTTCAGAAGGCGCGAGAAGTTTTTGGAAAAATCCGGGATTTTGCAGGAAACCGTTTCAGCGTGAGCAATTGTTTTTTCAGGGCTCTTTCTGATTTCAAGGGCTTCCCGCAGCGTAATTTTATTCCTTGGAACCGCAAATCTTGGCGGGATATTGCTTGAGATTTCATGCCCCACCTTGTAACCCTGGAGTTTGTGTTTCTGGTGCGTGCTGAAAGGGCATCTGATGTCGCGCATATAAATGGGGTCGCCGTACATTGAAAGGTCAAAAGAAAGCGCCTCCCTTTGTTTTCTTGACGAGGGTCCTACCGCGACGTCCGTTATCACGCAGGGGATGGGAAAATCCTCCGCCGCAAGTTCTTGCATTACCGAATGAACAACGAATTCCAGAATTTTGCCCATTCCTTCAAACGCTTTTCCGTGTCTTATTGAGACAACTCTTTCCCTTCTCCCTTTGACCGTCCGGTATTTTATCTTCAGGGTGTCCGGAACGGAGCCGATTTTTTCAAGACCTTGGTCGGCGTCCGAATGTCTTGAGATTTTGAAAGCGAAATGATAGCCCTGTCCGGTCATTATTGTGAGGGGAGTTATCCCGAACCTTTTGAAAACGACGAGGATTTTCTCATATGCTTTTTCTATGAGTTCAAATATCTCTTCGGGATTTTTGTAAATCTCGCCCGGAGAATCAAGGTTAAAGTACTCAATGTCGAGGACGGCGAGGGTCGAATCAATGTCCCACGCAGAGCGGTAAATGTCCAGTCCTTTTTTCAGAATCCAGTCGAAGTATTCCTTCGGCGTCGACATAAATTCTATGTTCCTGGACTCTAAAAGCGAAACGCCGTAGCCGACGAGATACTGGGCGGTGAAGGAAGACGGTTCTTCACGCCGCCCGCCGCAGTACTCGGCGATTCTTTTTCTTATGAATGGGTTTTCGTAGTATTCAACGATAGTCATCTGCGAGTTCCGTGATTCTTTTCAGTTCCATCTCGAACGATTTTAACAGTTTGTCTATCATTTGTCTATCGGCGTCCGCCGGCACTTCCATGGGTCTTCCGGCGATGCAGCGTCCCGCAGTTCCCGGAAAGGGAATCTGAACCCTGTTCCAGTATTTTTTAAAATAAAATTTTCTTTTAACGCCCGCCGTCAGAGGTAATATGACCGCCTGCGACATTTTTGCCATCTGGATAATCCCGGGTTTTGCCCTTTCGTTCGGGCCCCTCGGACCGTCCACTGCGATTGCCCCGTTTTTTCCCCCGCGCAGTTTTCTCGCCATTCCTTTTAGAGCGCTTATGCCGCCGCGGCTTGAGGAGCCCCTGATGCAGGTTAAAGTGTAAAACCTGTGGATGTGGGTCAGAATTTCCCCCGCGTCCGAAGAGCTCGCGATGGTAACGATGTTTTTATTTATGCCGCAGGGCTGAAGCATAATGTGCCGCCCGTCCCAGAAACCGTAAATAATTTTTTTTCCGCTTTTTAAGATACGTTCTTCGTTTTCAAAGCCGATTTTTTTCATTCTGACCGTCCTCATAAGAAGCCGGCAGATAATTGCGTATGTTAAGCCCGCGGCGGGAAAGAGAAATTTTCTACTGGCGGGCTTGAAGAACCGCCAGAGTTTCGCAAAAATGTTTTTTCTTGCATGAGCCATTATTTTAGTATAATAAAATAATGGAAATTATTATATGCCCCGGCAGATTCAAAGAGTGCCTTTCGTCGGCTGACGCCGCGCGGCAGATAGAGAAGGGTCTTAAAAGTTCGGGCTTGACCGCAAAGATTTGTGTTCTGCCGCTCGCTGACGGCGGTCGCGGAACGGTTGACATTATTTTGAAAAATATTCCCGGCCGCAGGGTAAAATTAAAAGTGCCAGGACCTATCGGGAAACCCGTTGAAGCGGCATATGCCCTGATTGAGAGGGGTAAAACGGCGGTTATTGAGATGTCTTCCGCGTCGGGTCTTGAACTCCTCGAGCCTGCTAAACGCAATCCTCTGAAAACAACGTCCTACGGCACGGGGCAGCTTATTAAAGATGCCCTGCAGAACGGCTGTAAAAAAATTGTTGTCGGGCTGGGGGATTCAGCCACGGTTGACGGCGGCGTTGGGATGGCGTCTGCGCTCGGCGTGAGGTTTCTGAATTCAAAAGGAAAAAGTATCGGCCCAGGCGGCGGAGAACTTGCAAAAATTAAAAAAGCTGATGTCTCAAAAATGGACAGGCGGGTCAACGGGGCAAAGATTATCGCCGCCTGCGACGTGAAAAATACGCTCCTCGGCCGATGGGGCGCAGCGAGAGTTTACGGCCCGCAGAAGGGCGCAACTCCTGCAATGGTAAAAGTTCTTGAGAGGGGGCTGGCGAATTTTGCAAGGGTGATAAAAAAAGACACCGGGCGCGATGTTACCCGCATTCCCGGCGGCGGCGCCGCGGGGGGGCTGGGCGCCGGTCTTGCCGCTTTTCTGAATGCGGAAATCAAATCGGGTTTTGAAATTACGGCGGAGTTTCTTAACCTTGAAAAAATCCTCGCGGGTTGCGACATCGTTATTACGGGGGAGGGGAAGATTGACAGCCAGACCTTCCGCGGCAAGACGGTTGCCGGTGTTCTTAAAACCGCAAAAAAATACGATAAACCCGT
The DNA here is from genome assembly GCA_043811795.1 of bacterium. Lineage (GTDB taxonomy): Bacteria > CG03 > CG03 > CG03 > CG03 > JBDRMV01. The sequence continues at coordinate 11,734 of JBDRMV010000023.1, forward strand.
CATCTGCCTTGCGGGGACGGTGGAAGAAACATTCGGTGCGGAGGGTAACGTAAGTTTTTTCAGCATTACGCCGGGCGCTGTTTCTTTGAAAGAAGCGCTTGCAGGCGCTCCGGACAATTTGTTTAAAACCGCTTTGAACATCGGCCGCCTTTTGAAGATAAAACCGTTCTGATGGTAAAAAAATCGGTTATTCCAAAATTATCAGGAGAAGTGGCGAAAATGATTAAATTTAAAGACCCGGATTTGCCGGAATTTCAGAAGAGAACCGGCCGCCGGCGCGGCTATAGCGCCGGGATTTTCAAAAAAAACCACACCGCCAGAGTTAGAAGGAAAAAACAGCAGGCATAAATAATAAGCCGGTAGATTTTATCGTTTATGATTTTTCTGCCGTGCGAGAAACTGAACGAAACAAGCGAGTACCATAATAAATCGGCGAGAATGTGACCTGAAAAGAAGACAACGATGCCTTTTATCCTGAATTCAACCGCCTGAAGAAGCAGGCCGGTCCCTATCGTAATCCACCAGATGAGCCAGTACGGATTTGACAAACTTCCTATGACGCCTGCAGCGACGGAAGGGATACCGCCGTCTTTAACCGGCGAAGAGTAGTTTTCGGGGTCTAACCGCCCGGCGACGGCATTCGTTTTTAAGAGAGACAGGGCTGTGGCAACAAGGATAATTCCGCCCGATGCAAAAATGATTTTTTTTACGGCTGCAATTTCAAAAATAAAACTGCCTCCGAGCAGAATTACTGCAATCAGGGCTGTTTCAAGCGCCGCGTGCCCGAGGATTATAAGGGGCCCCTGCCAGAAGCCCTTTTTCAGCGACCTTACAATTGTGAGAGTAAGCAGAGGACCCGGCGCGAGGGCGCCCGAAAGAGCAACCGCGAAAGCGCTTAGAAACAAAGTCGTCAAACTCATTATAGGCATTATACACAATTTCAATTTTAAGAGAAAATCCCTCTTATAGACTGAATTTTACCATAAGCATTGTCGCTGGCGTAGCTGCCTTCCGGAGACGCTCGCCCGCCGTGGCGGGCGGGACATCTTCCGCCATACTGTCTCTGTTGATTGCCGATTGTTTCTTATGGCAAAATTTCAGTTCATATATGCGTCTATTTGTATTTCTGCGGATTTTTACTAAAATCAGCAAATGAGTACGCAGGAAAAAGTTTATACGGTAACGGAACTGAACAACCGCAGCAAAGTTTTGCTTGAAGGGCAGTTTAAAAACATTCTGCTTGACGGTGAAATATCAAATTTCAAGAAGTACGGTTCCGGACATCTTTACTTTTCGCTCAAGGATTCATCTGCCCAGATTTCCGCCGTTATGTACAAGTTCAAAACGTCTGCCCTGAAATTTGAGCCCCGTGACGGGATGAGCGTCCGCGCGCGCGGCACCATTACGATATATCCCGCGAGGGGTTCGTACCAGATAATTGTCAATTTAATGGCGGTGAAAGGCGCCGGCGAACTTCAGAGGAAGTTTGAGGAACTTAAAGAAAAACTTGAAAAGGAAGGGCTCTTTGATAAGGCGAGGAAAAGAGAAATCCCCGTTTTGCCCCGCAAGATCGGCGTTGTGACGTCGCCCTCGGGCGCCGCCATCCGTGACATTCTGACCGTTTTGAAAAGGCGATTTTCGAATGTTCATGTGCTCCTTTATCCCGTCAGGGTTCAGGGCGCTTCGGCAAAAGGCGAGATTGTCAGAGCCATTGAGTCATTTAATGCGGATTTTTCCGACGTTGACGTTTTGATTGTCGGACGGGGCGGCGGCTCGCTTGAGGACTTGTGGGCTTTTAATGAAGAGGAAGTCGCCCGCGCAGTTTTTGCCTCGCGTATTCCGGTAATCTCTGCCGTCGGTCACGAGGTTGACTGGGTGATTTCGGATTTTGTGGCGGATAAGAGGGCGGCGACTCCTTCTGTCGCCGCAGAGATTGTTTTGAGCCGAAAGTCCGAATTTATGCATACGGTGGATGTTTCTCTTGCAAGGATGAGAGTTTCTCTGACAAACAGGTTCCGCTCAATGCAGAACAGGGTTGAAATTATATGCGAGAGGCCTTATTTCCGTAATCCCGCTCTTTTCCTTTCAAGGTATGAGCAGGCGTTTGATTTGGAGATGCAGGATTTTTTAAAAGCGAGAGAGAAAATTTTTCTTTCTTTTGAAAACAATATCGAAAAAGCAGCAACCCGGTTAAACATTCTGTCGCCGAGGAATACCCTTTCACGGGGTTATTCGATTTCAACCGGATTAAACGGCGCTGTGATAAAAGATAAGAATGCCGTTTCCGACGGCGAGCGAATAAAAGTTACTTTTTACAAAGGGGCGGTAAACTGCGAAGTGCAGGAGCACATATAAGAGGAAGTTAAAATGAACAAAAAAAACGAGGCTGTGGGAAAAAAGACGTTTGAAAAGGAACTGCGCCGTCTTGAGGAGATTGTTTCGCTTCTTGAAAAAGGGGAGACGCCTCTGGATGATTCGATTAAACTTTTTGAAGAGGGCGTTAAAAAAGCGGACGCCCTGAAAAAGTATCTTGACGAGGCAAAGAGGAAAATAGAAATTATAACTGTGGAGAGCGGGGTTCTCGCGACAAAACCGTTTGAAGCCGAAGATAATGCAGAATGAAAAAAGGTCAGGGGAGTTTTAATAAATTCAGCGAGGAATTCCTGCCGGTTATTTCGCGCGGACTTGCGGAACTTCTGCCGTCACCGTCGCGTTTTACCGGCGACCTGAACAGGGCGCTCGAGTACTCCGTAAAAACGGGCGGGAAGAAAATAAGACCCTTGCTGTTTCTCGCCGCGACGCTGGCGGCCGGAAAAAAAATACCGCCGAAAAAACTCGCAAAACTTGTTTCTTTTGCCTGCGGGATAGAATTTATTCATAATTATTCTTTGATTCATGACGACATTATGGACGGCGATAATACAAGGCGCGGATACCCCACTGTTCACAAAAAATTCGGCGTTAATGTTGCGATTCTCGCCGGTGACGCTCTGCTGACAGGAGGCCTGAAAATTCTGTATGAAAATTTTCCGGAGCCCGCCGGTGTTTTGAACGCAAGCATCTTTGTCCCCGGAATGATTTCGGGCCAGGCCGCCGATATGCAGTATGAAAAAAAACTTTCAAAGCAGGCGCTTCGGTATATCCATAAAAATAAAACCGCTGCGTTTTTTTCGGGCATCTGCCGGTCTGCCGCGCGGGCGATGGAGCAGAAAAAAAATATTGTAGAACTTTTTGCGGTCTTCGGCGAAAACCTGGGGATGGGTTTTCAGATAATGGACGATTTGCTTGACCGCTTCGGAAAAAAGTCGGAGTTCCGGAAGACCCGGACGGACGGGAAAAACAGGAAACTGACCGCGCTGAGTTTTTATTCCGCCTCTGTCTGCAGAAGACAAATAAATGATTTTGCGGCAAAAGCGGGAAAGAATTTGTCCGCCCTGCCGGGGGATACAGGAGTTCTCTCCGATATTACGGGCGTTTTGAGCATGAGGGAAAAATAAAATGACTGTAATTGAGATGATTAAATCGCCACGGGAGCTTCATCTTATCAAGAGCGAACTGCTCCCCGTCCTTGTGAGGGAAATAAGGGCGAAGATTATTTCCGTATGTTCGGAGACGGGAGGGCATCTGGGCGGGTCTCTCGGCGCGGTCGAACTGATTACGGCACTCCATTATGTTTTTAACTGCCCCGAAGATAAAATCGTTTTTGACGTCGGCCACCAGGCATACGCCCATAAAATTCTTACCGGAAGATACGGGCAGTTCACGACGCTGAGGCAGTTCGGCGGCATCTCCGGATTTCCGAAAATTTCAGAAAGTCCGTATGACGCTTTCGGCACAGGTCATGCATCAACCGCTATTTCAGCCGCATTCGGAATGGCCTGCGCGCGGGACATAAAAGGAGAGGATAATAAGGTTATTGCCGTTATCGGCGACGGCTCTCTTACGGGGGGGCTTGCTTACGAGGGCCTGAACAATATGGGTTCTTCGGAAAAAAATGTTCTTGTAATCCTGAACGACAATGCGATGTTTATATCTCCGCGCGTCGGGGCGGTCGGAAAACTTCTCACGAAACTCTTCACGCTGGGCGTCATCAAAAAAGCTGAAGATACGCTCGTTAATTTTTTAAAAAGGGTAAAGATACTCGGTCTGGATTTCCTGAAAATTGCGAGGAGAATAAAAGTTATTTTTTCGCCCAAAATGCTTTTTGAGGAAATGGGCTTTTCCTGTTTCGGCCCTGTCGACGGGCATAATCTTGAAAATCTTATTTTCATTTTTTCAAAAATAAAAAATTTCAAGGGCCCTGTTTTCCTTCACGTGGTTACAAAGAAGGGAAAGGGGTATTCTCCCGCGGAGCAGGAACCGTCCATGTTCCACGGTTTGGGAGGGTTTGACATTGAAAGCGGCGCAACGAGCCCTTCCCGGAAGACCTATTCGGATGTTTTCGGCGAAACCCTCTGCGAGATTGCCTCGCATGACAAGAATGTTGTTGCCGTCACTGCGGCGATGACCGAAGGGACGGGTTTGGTTCCTTTTGCGGAGAAATTTCCGGACAGGTTTTTTGACTGCGGCATTGCCGAGGAACACGCCGTGACATTCGCCGCGGGTCTCGCCTCGCAGGGATTAAAGCCGGTTGTCGCAATTTATTCCACTTTCCTTCAGAGGTCGTTCGACCAGATTGTCCACGACGTCTGCCTCCAGAATCTGCCGGTTGTCTTTGCCGTCGACAGGGCGGGTCTCGTCGGAGAAGACGGGCCGACCCACCATGGCAGTTTTGATATTTCATATCTCAGGATTATCCCCAATATGATTGTCGCCTCGCCCAGGGACGAAAACGAAATGAGGAATATGCTTTACTCGGCTTTCGAATATAAAAGACCCGTTGCGGTGAGGTATCCGCGGGGGTTCGTTTCCGATGTTGCGGGCGGGAATTTTAATTTTATCCCCGCAGGAATTGGCGAGGTGCTGAAAAAAGGGCGTGATGTCAGCCTGATTGCGATAGGGAGCATGGTTTATCCGTCTCTCCTCGTGGCAAACCAGCTGGATTCCCGCGGTGTAAAATGCGGTGTTGTAAACGCCAGGTTTGCAAAGCCCGTTGATGCCGTCATACTCAATGAAACAGCGTCGTCGAGCAAACTCATTGTGACGGTTGAGGAAAACACTTTTTGCGGGGGCTTCGGAACGGCGGTTCTTGAAGAAATTCAGCCTCAGTTCCGAAACAGGGTTCGCGTTATTTCTCTTCCGGACAGGTTCATTACGCACGGTTCCGTTTCTCAACTGCAAAAGGACGCGGGAATTGACGTTCAGAGCATTTTTAACAAAGTAATGGAATTTTTAAAGTGAAAGTAAAAATAAAAATCTGCGGCGTAACGAATGAGAGAGACGTCAGGTTCATTTCAATGCTTGACGTTGACTATATAGGTTTCAATTTTGTCAAAGGCACAAAAAGAGCCGTTTCGGAAACGTCCGCAAAAAAACTAACGGAAATAGTCCCGCCTTACATAGTACCTGTCGCCGTTGTGGCAGACCCCGCCCTCCCCGTCGTAAAACGTATTGCTAAAAAAACGGGAATAAAACTTTTCCAGTTCCACGGGGATGAAACGGTCGATTTTCTCAAGGCGGCGAGAGAACTCGGCATTGAAATAATAAAAGCGTTCCGTCCGAAAAATGCCGACGAGACCGCCCTGGCGGAAAATTATCTCGGCGTCTGCGGTTATTTTCTTGTGGATGCTTATTCAAAAAATCAACTCGGAGGAACGGGAAAAATGGTTTCTTCCCGGGTTCTGAAAAAAATGAAATCCTTTGAGAAACCGCTTTTTCTTTCCGGCGGCCTCAACCCCGAAAATGTCGCCGGTGTTGCCGCCGAAATACAGCCGTTTGCGGTGGATGTCTCCTCGGGCGTTGAAAAAACGCCCCGGAGCAAGGACATAGAAAAAGTCAGGGAGTTCGTCAAAGCAGTAAGAAACGCATGAAAAAAACATTTCTCTCAAAAGGATATTTCGGCGATTTCGGCGGGCAGTTTGTTCCAGAAACGCTTTATTTGCCGCTCCTGGAACTTGAAAATGAATTCGGGAAATGCATGAAATCCCGGAACTTTAAAAAGGAACTGAATTTTCTTCTCGCAAATTATGCAGGAAGACCCACCCCTCTTTATTTTGCAGGGAAACTTTCCGGGCATTACGGCAGGAAAATTTATATCAAGAGGGAGGATCTGCTCCACACGGGCGCGCACAAAATAAACAATGCCCTCGGTCAGGTTCTGCTCGCAAAATATATGGGCAAAAAACGTCTTATCGCCGAAACGGGCGCGGGCCAGCACGGCGTGGCTGTCGCTACGGTTTCCGCTCTTTTCGGGATGGAGTGCGTTGTTTATATGGGTTCCGTTGACATAAAAAGGCAGGCGGAAAACGTCAAAAGAATGGAACTTTTAGGCGCAGAAATTCGTCCCGTCCGGTACGGGACGGCGACGTTGAAAGAAGCGGTCAGCGAGGCGATAAGGGACTGGATTGCGAACACGAGGCAGACCTATTATCTTATAGGTTCCTGCGTGGGGCCTCATCCGTATCCTTTAATCGTAAGAACATTTCAGGCCGTTATCGGGAATGAAACGAAAAAACAGATAAAGAAAGCGGAGGGCAGACTTCCCGATTACCTCGTTGCCTGCGTAGGCGGAGGGTCAAACTCCATAGGTTTTTTTCATCCTTTTTACGGGACAGGAGTAAAATTCGTCGGCGTGGAAGCGGGCGGCACGGGAGGAAAACCGGAAAACACGGGAGCTTCCATTCTCTACGG
>JBDRMV010000024.1:0-12268 GCA_043811795.1 bacterium
CCCGGAAGAATTTTGCGTGGATGCACGACACTTATCTTTTTCTTGATATCCACGACCCGCTCTTCCGGCATTATCACCTGTTTGATTTTAGATGCCTGGCCGGGAGCGCTGTCCGCAATTTTGTTTTCTATCGCGCGGACCACTTTTTTCTCGGATCCGACAAGTGTCTGAACAACGTAAAATTTATATTCTTCGTCCGTTTCCATTCTATTTCCTTATCCGGGCGGCGGGCGTCTTCGTCCGCCTGTGGAGGAAGGCTTGCCCCGTTGGGGGTGGCGTCCATTTTTCACCGGGTTCAAACAAAAACCCCGACGCCTTTCGATATCAAAAAATCAACGAGCAGGATAAAAAAGGAAACAACAAGCACCAGCACCAGCACAACGACCGTAAATCCGGCAACCGCCTTTTTTTCCCGCCCAGGAAATGTGCTTTGACTCCGCAAGAACACTCCTGAAAAACACGACCATTTTATTCATACGGCAAAACCCCTCAAGAACCACAACTTTTTACATTAGGTAAAACGGTAGATATTATAAAAATCTTAAATCGGTGTCAAGGTGCGCTGTTGTTGTGCGCTGTTGTCAAGGCGCGCTATTGTTGTGCACTGTTGTTGTTATGTCCCTGATTTTGCGACAGCCCTGGGAAATAAAAGGTTTGAAAACTTGGGTTTTTTATGCTAATTTTTAGAAGAATGGAAAAAATAGATATTGCAATTATCGGCGGCGGAGTAATCGGTCTTGCCTGCGCGGGCGCACTGTCAAAAGACAGCGCCAGCGTGTTTCTTTTTGAAAAAAACCCTTATCTTGGCGACGAGCAGTCGGGAAGGAATTCAGGAGTAATTCATGCGGGGATATATTATGATAAAATGCCTCTCAAAAGGAAACTCTGCGTGGAAGGCAACCGCCTCCTTTATGAATTCTGTGAGAAACACGGTGTGCCCTGCCGCAGAACAGGCAAATTGATTGTCGCAACAGACGAGGAAGAAGACCGCCGTTTGGATTTTTATCTTGAAAGCGCAAAAAAAGCAGGGGCAGAGGGAATTAAAAAAATAACCTCAAAGGAAGTTGCGTTGCGCGAACCCAATGTCCGCGCTTACTCGGCTCTTCTGAGCCCTTCAACGGGAATTCTGGATGCGGCTTCATACGTTGACTGTCTTTCAAAAATAGCCGCGAAAAACGACGTTGAAATTATGAAAAAGACAAAAGTAACGGGCATTAAGGCGGGAGAAAATCTATTTGCTGTGGAAATAGAAAATTCGAACGGTGAAAAAGAAACCTTTGCGGCGGAAACCGTCATAAATGCCGCAGGCCTTTACTCCGACGAAATAGCTAAGATGATAAACCCCGTTCCCGGGTTTGAAATAATCCCCGTCAGGGGGGAGTATTATTATTTCAATACCTCAAAAAGAGCGGATATAAAAATGAACGGAACCAATGTTTATCCCGTTCAGAAACCTTATTACATAAACGGGGCAGAGCATCTCGCCATCGGGATTCACCTGACACCGGCCTTTGAACTTAATCCCGCCGGGGAAAAAGTAATAGGGAATAAAGTTCTGGTGGGCCCGACCACCTCCGCTGTCGGGTGCAAGGATGACCTGAAAACCGGCAGGAAAGGTCCTGAATACTTTTACGGGAGCGTCCGGAAATTTTTCCCCTGCTTAAAAATTGAAGATCTTCAGGCAGATTACGCCGGCATCCGCGCGAAATTAAAAGACGGCGAAGATTTTGTTATAGAGAGAGATGAAAAACATCACAACGCCGTCAACCTCATCGGGATTGATTCGCCGGGCCTCACGGCTTCTCTTGCGATAGCGAAATTTGTAAAAAACCTTCTTATTGGTTAAAATTACGCATGTCTGCATTATTCATAATGGAGGTGTTTTTGATGAAAGTGTTATTAAAGAAAAATGGGTCACTTCTATTTTTTTCTTTTTTAGCGATAAGAAAAAATAGAGGTGACCCTATTTTTCCCGGAGAATATGAATAATGCAGGCATGATTATCATTCTTTTGCTTATAAGCGTTTTGCTGGCTGTTCTTCTTGCCGGCCAGTATTATAAAAACAAGTATCTGGACAAAGAAAAAAAAGATGCCGAATGCCGGATAAAAGAAGCGAAGGATGTTTTGACCGACGCTTTTCAGAATTTGGCAAACCGCATTTTTGAGGAAAAAACCGAAAAATTCACAAAGCAGAACAGAGAAAATATCATGGAAATACTGAATCCGCTCAAAAGCGATTTAGAAAAATTCAAAAGCAAAATAGAGGAAACCGATGAAAAAAACAGAAACAGCCACGTTTCGCTGATTGAGCAGATAAAGTCTCTTGAGCGCCTCAACAAACGCATAAGCGACGAGGCATCTGACCTTGCGAAAGCGCTCAAAGGCGATGTTAAAATGCAGGGCAACTGGGGAGAAACGATTCTGGAAAGACTTCTTGAAATATCGGGCCTGACCAAAGGCATAGAATATATTTCTCAGGGAGAAGGACAGAATTTAACCGGTGAGGACGGCAATCTTCTCAAACCTGATTTTATCATAAAACTGCCGGATGACAGGCACATCATTGTGGATTCAAAGGTTTCCCTAGTCTCGTATGAAAAACTTGTAAACGCGGAAACCAATGAGGAAAAAGAAAAGTATTCCAAAGAACTCAATGTATCAGTCAGAGCGCACATCGTCAATCTTGAAAGTAAGCATTATCAGAAGGCCAATGGTCTGAGCATGCCGGATTTTGTACTGTTGTTCATGCCCATTGAAGGTTGTTTCTCTCTTTCCGTGCAGGCGGACGGGTCGCTTTTTAATTTTGCGCTTGAAAGAAAAATCGTAATAGTCAGCCCCAGCACGCTTCATGCCACGCTTAAAACGATAGAGTATATATGGAAACAGGACAGACAGACAAAAAACGCAATCGAAATTGCCCGCCAGAGCGGCGCGCTATATGACAAATTTGTTGGATTTCTTGGTGATTTTGAAAAAATAGGCAGGCAACTCAGTACCGCGCAGAAAACTTACGAAGGCGCTCACAGGAAAATATCTTCCGGAACGGGGAACCTTATTTCCCGCGCGGAAAACATCAAAAAACTTGGCGCAGGAACGACTAAAAATATCCCGGCCCAAATACTCGCCGGTGAGGTCGAAGAAACGTCTGTGAATGATGGCGAGGCCGGGGAAACACCCGAGGAAGATTAAACTTTTTATTCTTCTTTCTGCTCAAGTTCCACAATGTGAATTACGGCGGTCTTTGAAATAATTATCGACCTGTATCTTTTTTCAACCACGCCGTCGATAGTTGGGGACAGGTCTTGAAAAGCCCTGTCCCCTTCCATAAACAATGGCGTTTGTGAGAGGGATGAATGTCTTCTCGGGGTCGTTTATAAAATCCGACAGCCGCTTCTTGCAGCCGGAAACGGGAAGGTTCGCGATGCCCTCTATCAGACGTCCCGTTACGTCTTTTATTTCGACGGGAACTTTTTTAAAAACACCGTCTGCCATATTACCCCCGCTGGTATTATTGTTCTTTTTTTAACACCCTGAACACTTCTTCGGAAGATGTTATGCCGGCTAAACATTTTTGAAGGCCGTCCTGAAACATAGGCACCAAAGTGCCGTTAGCTATAGCGGCCTTTTGTATTTCCTCGGGCGTGACGCCTTTCTTAATAACAAGTTTCCGGATTTCTTCATCGGGCATCAAAATTTCGTGTACCCCTATCCGTCCTTTGTAGCCGGTGTTATCGCATTTTTTGCAACCTACCTTTTTAAAAAGAGTGGTGCCCGGTTCAATTCCCAGACTTTCGGCCACATCCGCGTCCGCCTTATATTCTTCTTTACAGTCGCAGAGTCTTCTCACGAGACGCTGCGCGCAGACAATTAAAATAGAAGATGAAACAAGAAAAGGTTCTACTCCCATATCAAAAAATCTTGTAACGGTTGTCGCGGCATCATTCGTGTGTAGTGTGGAAAGCATCAGATGTCCGGTGAGAGCGGCTTCAATGGCGACTTCCGCCGTTTCCAAATCGCGTATTTCCCCCACCATTATGACGTTCGGATCCTGCCGGAGAAAACATCTCAGAGCATCGGCAAAAGTGACGCCGATATCTTTTCGAATAGGCATTTGGTTAATTCCTTCAAGCATATATTCCACCGGATCCTCGGCGGTCTGAATATTTATGTCGGGCTTATTGATCTCGGTGATAGCCGCGTAAAGCGTCGTTGTTTTGCCGCTTCCAGTAGGCCCTACGTTCAGTATCATGCCGTATGGTTTGGCTATTGCCGCTCTGTAAAACTCCATATTTTTAGGAGAAAAGCCCATGGCCGACAGGCCCAGCATGGTGCCGGTTTTATCAAGAATACGCATACAGATTTTTTCTCCCCAAACGAGGGGCGCGATGCTGACTCTGAGTTCAATATCCGGATTACTCGCGCCGTAGTCCTTAAACTTTATTCTGCCGTCCTGCGGTTTCCTTTTTTCGGCGATGTTCAGAGCAGACATGATTTTATACCTGGCTATGATGGCGCTGTGCGCGCTTCTCGGCAGTTTGTGGACCTGCTTGAGAACCCCGTCCATTCTTAACCGCACTATTGTCGCCTTTTCAAAGGCCTCTATGTGAATATCGCTCGCTTTCTTGTTGTATGCTTCGCGTATCAGCTGGTTGGCAAGTTTTATCACCGGCGCCGAGTTCTCGCTTTCCAGGTTTTCGTTTACCTCGACGTTTTCTTCCCCCTCATCCTTCTTTTCAAGCTGGGCGGTCATTTTCGCCGTCGCTTCATCCTCTACGGAAACGGGTTCTCCTATGCTTTCAAAATATTTTTTTACGGCATAATCGATTTCATTTCTTGAGGCAACGACCGTTTCTTTAATCTTGAACTTCGTCAGGACCTCGAAGTTCTCAATCCCTGTGTAATCAAGAGGATTTGAGCAGACGACACGGATGCTTTTACCCGGGTAAACCTTTATGGGAATCATTTTGAACTTTCTCAGGATTTCCGGAGAGATGTGGGTTTCGTCAAGAATCTGCGTGTCAATCTGGAAGTCCTCACCGAGTTCTATGTACTGTTGTTTTGTCAGGCGCGCAATATAATAGGCAAGTTCCTGGTCGGTCAGAGTGATTGAAGGGTTGAATGCCTTTTGTATGATTTTGGCGGAGTACTGGGAGACCTCCTCAAGCAGGTATGTGTCCGATTCCGTAAAAATCCCCGGAGGTATGGATTTGTTGAGGACCTGTATTGCGCCTATTACCGCCTCGTCCACCTTGAGAGGGGCCGTAATCATGGAACGGGTTTGGAACCCGGTGTCCTTATCCACGTCTCTATAAAACTCGCTGTCTTTTGTAACGTCGCTTACGGTGCGGCTCTGCCCGGTGCTTATGACTTTTCCCACAATCCCGGTGTTCAACGGAAGGGTTATTTTGAGCAGCGTTTCTCTCTTTGCCTCGTATGACTTTTGCAATGCCTCGCGCCCCTGGTAAAGTTTTGGGGAGAAGTAAACGTAACTAAACTTTATTTTGTCTTTGTCAACGAGATAGAGAGTTATTGATTCGGCGAAAAGAGTGCTCACGATTTTTTCTATGGTAATTTTCAAAACAGTGTTGAGGACTTCGCTGGTTATTTCCTTTTTGAAAATAATTTCCCGCAGAAGCGGGGATATAATTTTGTTAAGTTGGTCTTCTATCCCTGCCATATTACCTTTATAGTTGGGGATGGTTCTCCTTGAGAACCGTCCCCTACCATCTTATTCTTCGCTGTCCGGAACAATGAACTCGTTAAAACAGCCCGGATTACAGGAACCTTTGTAAGAGGACTTCGGGCTTCTTAGTATTCTAATCGGAATGGCTTCCGCCTCTTCGGCATATCTTATGTCGGAATCGGAGTCGCCGTAGAAAGCATCAATACCGAGTTCTTTGATTCGCGCGGTTTTACCGTGCGGCTCAAAAAAGATATTTTCTTCCGGGATACTCATTTTTCCGCTTAAATATTTCTTCAGGGCATCGCCGCCGTCGGAGTTTCTGGAAGTAATCAGATAAACCTTGTGTCCTTTATCCTGATGCGCCTTGAGGATTTCGTAGCATTTCTCTTTTATTACGGAGACCTCCTCGTCGCTTGAATTAATAATCTTCCAGAATTCGGCGGTGTAAGGCTCCGCGCCGGCGTAGCCCCTGTCAAAAGCCGGGGATGAAAACAGAAGTGCGTCGTCAATGTCGAAACCGACTTCATGCACATCGGGATTTTCCAGAGCCGGGGAAAGGATTTGTGTTTGTGTCTGTGTTTGTGTAGAACTTTCGGCTGCTGGAGCGGGCGGCTGTGAAATCTGCGGCGCTGCGCACCCTGTAATAAAACCAACAAAAAACAGAAAACTGATTAATAACCTGATTTTTTTCATTCTCCAACTCCTCTTTTATATTTTGCCGCGGGAGGGACTCGAACCCTCAAGGGTTTCCCCATACGCCCCTCAAACGTACGTGTATGCCAATTCCACCACCACGGCAGTTTGCCCTTTCCCTTCCACGGGTAGTGAAAGGCGAGGGTTGTTATTCCTGGTTTCCGCTAACCGGCTGGGTCGCGGCAGCCGGCGGTTTGGCGGGAAATTTTACACCTCTTTTCTTTACAACCACTGAAATAGATATGGAAGTGATGACGAATATTATTGCAAGAACCACGACCACCTTTTTCAGAAAAACATCTCCTGCCGGCCCGAGAAGAAGAGAATCGGAAGAACCGCCGAGAAAAGCGGAACCCGTCGCTCCCCTGCTGACCTGCAGAAGAATTACGAAAATCAAAAAAACGGCAACAACAATGTGTAAAACAATCAAAAAGGTATACATTATCTCCTCGCTCTAATATGGAAGGGGCCAGGTCTTTTCAAACTGTCCCCTTTCATCTGTGCATTTATCTATTTCAGCGCTTGTATGCCGGGAAGAATGCGTCCCTCGACAAATTCAAGAGAAGCCCCACCGCCCGTGGAAATGTGGCTGAAGTCGTTTGCGACCCCCGCCTTTTTTATCGCCGAAACGCTGTCCCCGCCGCCCGCGACGGAAACCGCCCCGTTCCTCGTGGTTTCCGCAATTATTTTTGCAATCTCCCGCGTTCCTTTTGAAAAGTCCGCAACCTCAAAAATCCCCATGGGGCCGTTCCAGAAAATTGTCTTTGCATTTTTTATTATGCCGGTGTAATTTGAAATAGTTTTGCTGCCTATGTCAACACCGTAAAACCCTTCTGGAATCAGGCCCGAAACACGGATTTCAACCGCCTCTTTGGCGGATTTGCTTATTACGTGGTCAACAGGCAGAACAAGATTTTTGGAGTCCGCCAGAATCCCTTTTGCATTTTCCAGAAAGCCCTCCTCAAACATTGAATTCCCGATTTCTTCTCCACGGGCTTTCAGGAAAGTGTAGGACATTGCTCCACCGACGAGGAGGGTGTCAACCTTGCCGAGTAAACTGGTGATAACCGATATTTTCGTCGAAATTTTCGCGCCTCCCAAAACGGCGACGAAGGGATGCCCCGGTTCCTTCAGGAGTTCCGAAAGATATTTGACCTCTTTCATAATAAGAAACCCGGCGGCGGACGGAAGGATACCCGCAATTCCCACGGTTGAAGCGTGTGCTCTGTGAGATACAGCGAAAGCGTCCTGAATGAAAACGTCGCCGAGCGAGGCGATTTCTCTTGCGAACCCTGCGTCGTTTTTTTTCTCTTCGGGATGAAATCTCAGGTTTTCGAGAAGAGCGACCGCGCCTTCTTCAAGCCGCGAAATGCCTTCTCTGACGTTTTCGCCGGTGCAATCGTTGAAAAAACGAACATTCCTTTTTAGATGTCTCCGTAATTCTTCGCAGACGACTTTGAGCGAAAAATCCGGGTTGACAACCCCTTTCGGCCGCCCCAGGTGGCTCATCAGAATCACGCGTGATGCGCCTTTTTCAAGAATGTAATTTATTGTGGGGATGTGGGCGAGAATGCGCGTGTTGTCAAGGATTTTTCCGTCTTTTACCGGAACGTTAAAATCGCATCTTACGAGAACTCTCTTTGATTTTAAATCTATTGCTTCCAGAGTTTTCATTTTAGGAAACCTTATTTAGCGGCGATATATTCAATCAAATCCACAACCCTGACGGCATAACCGTTCTCGTTGTCATACCACGCCAGAATCTTGACCATATCCCCGAAAACCTTCGTGAACTCCGGGTCAATAACGGACGACTTGTCGCTGCCGATGTAATCGCAGGAGACAAGGGGCGCGTCGGAAACGGCAAGATATCTGCCCATTGGCCCCGCCGCCGCTTCCCTGAGAGCGGCGTTTACTTCTTCAGCGGTTGTTTCTTTCTCAACCTGCACCACCGCATCAACCAGCGAAACATCCGGGGTAGGAACCCTTATCGCGAAACCGTCAAACTTGCCTTTAAGTTCCGGTATCACAAGACCTATTGCCTTTGCCGCGCCCGTTGTTGTAGGTATCATAGACGCTGAAGCGGTGCGTGCGCGCCGGAGGTCCTTGTGCGGGGAATCCAGAACCACCTGATCATTGGTAAACGAATGTATTGTTGTCATAAACCCTTTCTTGATGCCGAATTTGTCCTTAATCACTTTAATGGGCGGCGCGAGACAGTTCGTGGTGCAGCTCGCATTGGATATTATGACGTGCTTTTCGGGATCATACTTGTCCTCGTTCACGCCGAGAACTATCGTGATGTCCTCATTTTTCGCAGGGGCTGAAATAATAACTCTCCTGGCTCCTGCGGTTATGTGTTTCGAAGCGCTTTCCTTGTCAACGAAACGGCCGGTGGACTCCACAACGATCTCCGCGCCGAGCTTCCTCCAGGGAAGTTTTGCGGGGTCTTTTTCGGCAAGGACCTTGATTTGCTTCCCGTCGATGACAAGATTGCTGCCTTTTACTTCCACCGAACCCGGATAAGTGCCGAAAGTTGAGTCGTATTTAAAAAGATGGGCCAGGGTCTTCGGGTCGGTCAGGTCATTGACCGCAACAAATTCAATATCCTTTGACTTCAGCCCTGCTTTGACAACCAGCCTGCCGATTCTTCCAAAACCGTTAATGCCGACTTTTATCATAAATTTTCCTCCTCCGTTTCATTCCCGCGGCAAATTTTATGCGGCTGGAACTCTGCTTTACAAGTCTTTATTATACAAGTTTTTATATAATTGCAAAAGCCCCCGGAAAACAAGCAATTCATCTTTTCTGAAACTGAAATTAAAATCGCCCCGTCTGAAATATTTTGCTCCTCCGCCGGTTAAAAAAACCGCAGCGCCGGGAGCAAGATGTCCGAATTCGTTTACCGATTTTTCAATCCCGGATGTAATCGCATTGTAAATGCCTTTCGAAATGCATTCCGCGGTATTCCTGCCTATGCTGCCGTTGACCCTTTTAAATTTTACCGCCGGAAGCAGGGCTGTTTTTTCGGAAAGTGTCTTAAGGCAGAGTTCTACGCCCGGGAAAATAATGCCTCCGATATATTCTTTTCTCTTATTCACAAGTTCGCAGGTGACAGCTGTTCCTATGTCCACAACAATAAACGGCGCGGGTGAAAGAGTTGCCGCCCCGAGTATGGTGGCGAGACGGTCTGAGCCGATTTTTTCCGGGTTTTTGTATTTTATTGAAATTTCTTTTATGTCTTTCCGCCCGAAGAGGCGGAATTTAATTTTTTTCCGGCGGCATGCCTTTCTCAGAACTTTTGTCGCTTCGGGAACCACGGACGAGCAGACGCATACGGAAGAGTCGCCCAGGAGGTCTCCGATTTTTTTGCAGGTTACCGGATAAACCGGCGGTGTTTTCCTGGGTAAAATTTTTCTCCCGCTAAACCGGGCGGTTTTTATCTGGGTATTTCCAATGTCAATCAATAGAACCATCTGATTCAAAACTTCCCTTTTGCTGAGCTTCGGCAAAATATCTGTAGTAATTTTTCTTAAACTCCGTAAACTTTTTCATCTGTTCCCCGGTCAGGCGTTTTGCGGGAGGTAATTTCAGTTTGAGGAAATTAACAAGATGCCCTCTTTTCTTAATCCTGAAATCAAGATGAGGTCCCGTGGAAAGACCGGTGGTGCCGACATAACCAATCACCTGCCCCTTTTTTACGTATGTTCCCTTCCGTATATTTCTGCCGTACCTGGAAAGATGTCCGTACCATGACTCGTAAACGGAATTGTGTCTTATTTTAACCATCTTCCCGAAACCGCTTTTTTTGCCGGCAAAAATAACTTTACCGTCGCCGATAGTAGAAACGGGCGTTCCTCTCGGCGCTGCGTAATCGATACCTTGGTGGGGTCTGTAATATCTCAGAATCGGATGAAATCTTCTGTTTGCGAAATAAGATGAAATTCTTCTGTAATGCAGAGGGGCTTTCAAAAACTGCGTTCCCAGAGAACTCCCGCCCGGGTCAAAATACTCGTAGCCCGACCCGGACGGATACGCGAATGCAATAAATTCATTTTTCTTCCGGGGCATAATGTATTTTCCGGCAAGAACGTTTCCCCTGTCAACTTCCTGACCCTTTTCCGTAAAGAATTTTTCAAAAATAATAAAAAACCTGTCTCCCGCCCATGGTTCTGTTACAAAGTCGATTCTGGATTCAAAAATATCGGCAAAATTCATGATTAAAGAAGGCGTTACCCCGACCGCCATCATTGAATTGTAAAGGGAGCCTTTGATTTCACCCGAAAAACCGAAGACCTTCTTGTGAAGTTTTAATTTTATTTTCTCCGCCCTGTAGCCCGCGCTTGTGAGCCGGACGCTGTATTTCATTTCGGGCGTGTTGCTGTAGGAGAACTCAAGAATTTTTTTCTGCGTCGAAAACACGACCTCGTAATAATCCCCCGGCCTCATATTTCTGGTGTTGAAAATCGTTTTGAATTTCGTAATAACCGGAATATAGTTATTAGAGGGTATGCCGTGTTTGGATAAAATTTCAATAAGGTTATCTCCTGTGGCGACCGTCCCTCCGCAAACGACCTTTTCTTTTTTAGGGGCGCTTGTTTTGCCGCAGGACAGAAACATTGAAACGCAGAAGAATAAGAGCGCAAGGGCTTTCAGTTTTCTACGGGACATTTAATTGATTATGCCCCGAATTTTTTTAGTTTTCCCGCATTCGCGAGAAGGAGCGGCATGATGTCGGTTGCCCATATTCTGCCGAGAGCACCCTTGCTGAAATTTCTTTCGGTAAATTTCACAACTTCGTCCACCGGCTCGAATTTCGACTTTATAGCGACCGGGCAGGGATGCCATGAGTGGGAACCCATTTTTGCGGGCGTTGAATGGTCCGCGGTGATGCAGACAACGTCAAAGTTCAATTTCAGTATTTCGGGGAGGATTTTGTCAAAGTTCTTGATTGCCGCAACCTTGCCTTCAAAGTTCTTGTCCTCTCCGTTTGAGTCCGTGTATTTATAGTGGAAAAAGGCAAAATCGAATCGCCCGTAGTTTTCGTCGAGCGCCTTAATCTGGCTTTGAAGGGTCTGCCCGCAATCAACAAGTTCCATGCCGACGAGGGAAGCCAGACCTTTATACATCGGATATACCGCGAAAGCCCCGCAGGATAAGTGGTAAAGGTCCGGCATTTTCGGAATCTCGGGGGTGCACGCAAAACCCCGCAGCAAAACGGCGTTTGCGACTTTTTCGTCTTTAAGCGCTTCGCCTGCTTTTTTTATAAAAGCGTTTACGATTCTCGCCGACCGGGCGGAAGAGTCGCCGGAAGCGATACATTCTTTTGCCGGCAGACCTTCTTTCTGCGGGTCGGCATCCTCAAGCCCGTCCGCTATATTTTCGCCGGTAAAGACAACGACGAATCTGTGTTCTTTCCCAGGATAGGTTTTTACCTTTACTCCGTCAATATCCGTGATTGCAGCCGACAGGATTTTGACCAGCCGCTCGTTTTCTTCGCTTGAAATTCTGCCCGCCCGCCTGTCGATGATGATGCCTTTTTGTTCCGTGGCGAAATTTGCCCTGCATGCGAGGTCGAACTCCGTCAGCTCCAGGCCGATTCCCAGCGCTTCAAGAATACCTCTTCCTATGAGGTAGGTCATGGGGTTATAGCCGAACAGCGCAAGATGCCCCGGCCCGCTTCCCGGCGTGATTCCCAGCGCGACGGGAACGCTCGTCCCGCAGGCGGAATTGGCGGCGAACTCATCAAGATTCGGGTGCCGGGACGTCTCAAGTTCGGTTTTCCCGTTATAGGGAATACCGCCCAGACCGTCTAAAACCACAAGACAAATTTTTGACGGCGTTTTTTCGGACAACTTCATCATCAGATTTTCAGGAAACATACTCCCTCC
>JBDRMV010000025.1:0-2537 GCA_043811795.1 bacterium
CCTCTTTCTGCACGGCGGGATACCGCTGCGGGAGAACGGGGGAATGTATAATGAACCTTCTTAAAAAAGGAGAGGAACGCTGGTTCTGCAAAATGAACGCCGTCCTCACGTTCAGGGAATGGCTCGACGATTACGCCGGGGAAAAAACAAAGCAGAAGGGCGAAGTTGTCATACAGAATGAGATTGACGAGATAAAACGGCAGAAACCCGGTGTCTTCAGTAAATTCTCGCGCATGTATGGTCGAATTTCCAAGGGTGAAAGAGACTTGTATTTTTAATATTTGATATAAATATGTGTTACGCCATACCGGGTAAGATAACGGGCTTTGAAAAGGGCAGGGTTATCGTGGACTATTTCGGCGAGAAGCGTTACGCCCGTAATGAATTTGAGGTCCTAAAAGAAGGCGACTACATCTACGCACAGGGCGGTTTTGTCATAAACAGGATAGAGCCGAAGGAAGCGGAAGAAATTCTGGAATTCTGGAAGGAAACCTTCTTTGACCTGCGCGAAGTTGATTTGCGGCTTTCAAAGATTGACGGCACATCGGATGCTTCAAAAAAGACGCGTTCAATTCTGGATAAGGCGCTGGAAGGACGAAAAATGTCACCGGATGATTTTCTCCATCTGATGAATCTTTCGGACGAAAAAGAACTTGATTATTTATTCAAAGTCGCAAATTTCATCAGACAGAAATATCACAAAAACGCCTGCTGCGTCCACGGGATAATTGAATTTTCAAACTACTGCATAGAGGACTGTCTCTACTGCGGCATCAGGAAAAGCAACGCAGAAGTTGAACGCTACAGAATGAGCGAAAGGGAAATCCTCGACACTGTTAAAGAATCCGTTTCAAAATACGGTTTTAAAGCGCTTGTTCTTCAGAGCGGCGGCGACCCTTTTTACGACGTTGAAAAGATTTCCGGAATCATCTCTAAAATCCGGAAAAATAACGCTGTTCTTCTTTTTATCAGCACCGGAGAAGTCGGGGAAGACGGTCTCAGGGAATTTTACAAAGCGGGAGCCAGGGGCGTTCTCATAAGATTTGAAACATCAAATTCGGAACTTTATTTGAAACTTCATCCCGGCGATTCCCTGAAGGAACGCCTCGCTGAAATTGAAGCGGCAAAAAAACTTGGTTTTCTTGTTCTTACGGGCGCTCTTCTCGGGCTGCCCGAGCAGAAAAATGAAGATATTCTAAAGGACATTTTCGCGGCGAAAAAAATTTCACCCGAAATGTACACGTTCGGGCCTTTCCTTCCTCACCCGCGCACGCCTTTTTCGTATGCGAAACCTCCTTCAGTGAATCTCGTTCTTAAAACAATTGCTCTGCTTCGCATAGCTGACCCGCTCGGGAAAATCGTTTCCACAACAGCTCTTGAAACTCTGGAGCCGAAAACAGCCCGGAAAAAAGGTTTTATGGCAGGAGCAAACTCCCTGATGCTGAACCTCACGCCTGAAAAATACCGTCGGCACTACCAGATATATCCGGACAGGATACATGAGAAAGAGACAGTGGATAAACAGATAGACAATGCCCTTGATGACCTGCAGAAACTTGGCCGTGCGCCGACAGACCTGGGGGTTAGAATTTGACAGGTTCCGGATGAATTTGTTTAATGTAACGAAATTTCTGGCTGGCAGCAGCAAGATTTTTTAATGAAATTTATAAACAAAGAAAACTTCGAAAAGTGGTTCAGAAAATTATCTGATTATTACGATATCTTCTATCCCCGGGAAAGCCCGAACGGCTGGGACTGGACAAAGAGAGAGGCCGGCGGGATAAAGGTCTCCGGCATAATAGACATCAGAGGGCACAGGTCTGCGCTGCCAATCAAATATTTCTTTTACTCTCCGCAGGAAAACCTTGTAAGCAGGGAAAGAAGACCTTCTGTAATATTCGGAGCAAGGGGCTGCGACGTCCGCGGGCTCCGTCTATTAAAAAACATCTACCTTGATGACCCGGAAGACACGTACTTCAGGAAAGACGTCCTGATATTCTCAGCGGACTGCACTTCGGCGCATTCAAACTGTTTCTGTACGGTTCTGGGTGACAAACCGTGGGCGGGAGAAGATTTTGATTTAAATTTCTCCTGCCTGGAAAGCGGTTACATTGTCGAAACAGGTTCCGAAAAAGGTAAAAAAATACTTGATGAAAATTTAGGATTGTTCAAAGAAGTGACGGATTTGCAGAATAAAGAACTGACATCGGCAAGGTCAAAAGTGGAAGAAACAGTAAAAAAGCAAAACGAAAACAAGATGGTTGACCTCAATCAACTAAAGGAGAAAGTAGAAAAAGATACTGCTGTTTTTAAAAGCCACGGGAAAACCTGCGTGAGTTGCAGCGCCTGCACGACGATATGTCCGGCTTGCTTCTGCTTCTTCCTGTCCGAGGGAGAAGAAAACAAAATAAGGTATGCGGACAGCTGCCAGCTTCCAGGCTACGCCAGGGTCGCGGGCGGGGCAAATCCCAGAAAAGAAATGACATCAAGATTCAAACACCGTTTTCTTTGTAAATTTTCATACCGGCCGGAAATGC
>JBDRMV010000026.1:0-4645 GCA_043811795.1 bacterium
GGCAAAGGCGGCGCCATCATGAGGACGAAACTCAAGGATGTTATAGGCGGAGCAACGGTTGAAAAGACCTTCCGCGCGGGAGAGAAGTTTGAAACCCCGGAGATGTCCCGCCGGCCGTGTTCCTTCCTGTACGAAACGGGCACAACCCTTGTTTTTATGGATTTGCAGGATTACGAACAGAATGAAATAAACAAAGGAACCGCCGGCATTGCGGAAAAATTTCTTACGGAGAATATGAGAGTTTTGATTGTCAAGGCAGATGGCAGGGTGATTGATGTGGAACTCCCCGTGTCGGTGGAGATGGAGATTGAATACACCGAACCTGGCGCGAAGGGCGACACCGTTTCCAACGTGATGAAAACAGCGCGCCTGAAAAACGGCGTTGAAATCAAAGTGCCGCTTTTTGTCGGCACGGGGGATGTGGTGAAAATTGACACAAGGACAGGAAAATATCTTGAAAAAGGGCATAAATAAAATCACCGGCGGTCCGGCAGACCAGCAGGGCAATCGGGCAGGCAAAAATCAGAAATGCAAATCGAAAGTTAAGGGACCGTCCGCTCTTTTCGACAGCACCGAGTTGAAAGAGTTTCTGGCTCTCTTGAACGGGACGGACGTTGTTGAATTCGAATACGGTGACAAGGGCGTCCATATTGTTATAAAGAAGGAGTCCGTCGGTGAAATCATAGGAGATGAAATGTCTCCCGCGCGGGATGCGCTCAGGAAAAAATACAGGATAAAGTCCTCAGTCGTCGGCCTGTTCCATCTCGTTGAGAACGACATTCCTCTCTGCAGTGTCGGGGACGTTGTGAGGGAAGGAAGGAGACTCGGCTGGGTTGATTCAATGGGGATACAGAAAGAGATTGTTGCGGAAAGAGACGGCAGGATTGTTTCGATTTTCTGCAATGATTCCGGCGTTGTCGAATGGGGTCAGGACCTGTTTGAAATAGAAGATGTTTAAGAGGGTTCTTGTGGCAAACCGCGGCGAAATCGCGGTAAGGATTATCCGCGCTCTCAAGGAAATGTCTATTGAGTCCGTTGTCGTTTATTCGGAAGCCGACCGGGATTCAATGCCCTGCGACATGGCCGATGATAAGATTTGCGTGGGGCCCGCTGCTGCCGCTTCAAGTTACATGAACATCTCGCAGATAATCAGCGCTGCGCTGGTAAAGAAGTGCGACGCGATACATCCCGGTTACGGTTTTCTGGCGGAGGACCCCCATTTTGCGGAAATCTGCGAATCTTACGGGGTTAATTTCATAGGCCCGTCGACGGAAGCTATTTCTCTGGCGGGAAAAAAAGCGGAGATGATAGAAGTCGTAAAAAAGAAAAAAATACCCGTTGTGCCGGGCAGCCATTCCGTCTGCAGTGACGTGGAGTCGGCGAAGAAAGCCGCCGCGCGCATAAAATATCCGGTGATAATCAAGGCGACCGCCGGCGGCGGCGGCAAAGGAATGCGCCGGGCGGATAAAGAAAAAGAACTTGCCCGCGCATTTGAAATTACCCGTTCCGAAGCGGAGAAAGCGTTTTCCAATTCGGATGTTTATATCGAAAAGTTCCTCGACTCGCCCCGCCACATAGAGATTCAAATCGCCGCTGACCGGGAAGGCAGGATGGTTTACTTTCCGGAGAGGGACTGCTCTATCCAGAGAAATCATCAGAAGGTTCTGGAAGAGTCGCCCAGCCCGAAAATCTCGAAGAAACTGAGGCGGAAACTCGGCGAAGCCGCTATCCGTATTGCGAAAGCCATAAAATATACGACCATCGGGACAGTTGAGTTCCTTGTGTCAAAGAATGACTTTTATTTTATGGAGATGAATGCCAGAATTCAGGTGGAGCATCCGATAACCGAACTTGTTTCGGACATAGACCTTGTTAAACTTCAGGTTGCGTTAGCGGCGGGTGAAAAACTGTCTCTTAGACAGGATGAAATTGAAGTTTTTTGTCACTCGATTGAATGCAGAATAAATTCGGAAGATGAGAATTTTATCCCTTCAGCAGGGCGAATCAGCAGGATTGTTTTGCCGGGGGGATCCGGCGTGCGCGTGGATACGGCGGTGCGGCAGAACTCAGAAATCTCGCCCTATTACGATTCAATGATAGCGAAACTCATCACGTACGGGAGGGACCGTCCGGAGGCAATCCTGAAAATGAAAAGGGCTCTTAACGAACTTCGGATTGAAGGCATCCGGACAAATATAGATCTTCACAAAAAGATTCTTGAAAATGAGAATTTCTGCCGGGGTTGTTATTCGACGGGTTTTATAGCCAATATGAAAGAGGAGGTTAGGTGAGCAAACTTTCAAAAATAATTTCCGAAAACTTTACCGAGTGTCTTGAGGTTAAAAAGAAACTTTTCAGGGTAACGGGTGAGGTGGAACATGCGGTAAACCTGATAAAGACCGCCTTGGGAAAGAAGAAGAAAATAATTGTTTTCGGCAACGGCGGCAGCGCCGCCGACGCGCAGCACTTCGTTGCGGAATTTGTCTGCAAGTACGAAAAAAAAAGGCATGCATTGCGCGCGGTGGCTCTTACGACGAACACCTCGTCTCTCACTGCAATTTCAAACGATTTTTCCTACGAAGATTGTTTTTCGCGCCAGGTTGAGGCGCTGGCTGACAGGGGGGATGTTGCGGTTGCGATTTCCACGAGCGGCAATTCGCCGAATGTGCTGAAAGCGGTGTCCCTGGCGAAAAAAATGGGGGTGAAAGTGATTGCTCTTTCCGGCGGCCGCGGCGGTAAACTCAAAAATTTAGCAGGCGTGAATATAATTGTCCCGTCACGCAGGACTTCAAGAATTCAGGAAGCGCACATTCTGATACTGCATGCGATTTGCAAGGCGGTGGAAAGTGATTTGTAATCCGGATAAAATTTCGGAACTGTCGGAGAAATTCAGGAAAAAAAGGAAAAAAGTTGTTTTTACCAACGGCTGTTTTGACATCATCCATCCCGGACACATTCATCTTTTGTCCCGCGCAAGAGTTCTGGGAGACGTTCTCGTGGTCGGTCTGAACTCCACGGCTTCGGTTGCGGCTCTGAAGGCGGGCCGTCCGGTCAACGGTTTTACGAGCCGGGCAAAAGTTCTTGACGCGCTGAGATTCGTTGACGTGGTGTGCGGTTTCGGCGGGAGAACGCCGATAAAACTGATTAAGAAGGTGAAGCCCGATGTTCTCGTGAAGGGAGGCGACTGGAAAAAGGAAGACGTCGTTGGCGGGGCTTTCGTAAAGAGTTACGGCGGGGAAGTTAAAATTATTCCGTATAAAAGCGGTTTTTCCACGACGAAGATATTAAAAAAGGTTAAAAGCGGTGGTTAAAAGATTGTTCTTTCTGCCCGCTGTTTGCTGTTTTCTGGCCGCTGTTTCTGCGGAGGATAAATTCGTCGGGCTTACATTTGACGACGGGCCGCACCCCTATTACACAGAGCAAATACTGAAAATCCTGAAGAAGCATTCCGCGACGGCTACATTTTTTCTCGTCGGCGGGCAAATAAAAAAATATCCGGATCTTGCACGTTTGGTGATTTCGGAGGGCTGCGAGACTGGCAACCATACTTACAGCCACCCGCGTCTTATTTTTTTGTCGGATAAGGAAGTTTCGCAGGAAATAAAAAAAACCAGCGCGCTGTTGGAAGAAACGGACTGCGCGGACGTAAAGTATTTTCGTCCGCCGGGAGGAAGGTATTATTTTTCGACGCTGCAGAATATAGGGGGCCTGGAAACGGTGCTGTGGACAATAAATACGGATGATATCGGAAAGACCGCCGAGGAAATCTGGCAGGAAGCGCGGGCAGCCTGCGACGGGGATATTCTTTTGATGCACAGCGGGGTTGAACAGACGATTGCAGTGCTGCCGCGAATTTTACGGCACTTTAGCAATAAGGGCATAAGGGCAGTTTCAATCAGCGAACTGAGGTTTCAGGAAAGCAGGAAGGCGTTCAGCAGAGCATGCTCGCAAGAATTATATTAATTTTTTTATATGTCATTCTCTGGTTTTCGGTTTCAAACCCCGAGAAGGTATTTGTCCGCGTGGACGAAGGTCTGACGGCGGTGGAACTTTCAAGCATCTTGCGCGAAAGCGGGATACTGCTCAGGCCGGGCATTTTTCTGAAATTAACGGCGTTTTTTAACGTTGACAGGGAACTCAAATACGGCGCCTATAAGTTCTATGGGTCAGAGCCGATGTTTAACGTTGTTTCGGAATTGAAAAAAGGACGTGGCATTCTTGTTAAAGTAACGGTTCCCGAGGGCTGGCGCAGCGACCAGATAGCGGAACGCCTTGGCGCGAATAAAATCATTGACAGGGATGAATTTCTGAAATATACGAAGGAAAATAAACTTGAGGGGTTACTTTTTCCCGAGACATATTATTTTTCTCCGGGCATGCGCGCCGAAGAAATTTACTCGGCTTTCAGGAAGCAATTTGACAGCGTTTTTACGCCGTCGCTGACCGGAAAGGCAAAGGCGCGCGGCCTCACTCCGTACAAGACGGTTATTCTTGCGAGCATTATCGAAAAGGAAGCGAAAACAATCCCGGAAAAATTTCTTATTTCGGGAATTCTTCATAACCGTCTCCGCAAACGCTGGCGGCTTGAGTCCTGCGCCACGGTGAGATTCGCGCTGGAAAAATGGAACAAGCCGCTCAGCATAGA
>JBDRMV010000027.1:0-21691 GCA_043811795.1 bacterium
GCAGGCGCTCCTCCGACAATAGTAACCGTTCCTCTTATTACTCCGACCCCTACCACCGTTATAGTGGATATGACGGAATCACCCAGAGCAAGAGTGTCCGGGGCAAAATAAGGCGCAGCCGCCTGAATAAAAACTTTACAATCTCCGTTTGTAGGTATTCTCTTCAGCCAGTCCCAGGAAAAATTCACATTTACTGTTCTAACGCCCGTTTTGTAAACGCCATCGATCAGACTAAAATCACTCTGGCTAATCCAATCCCAGAAATCGTAGTCCATCTGTGCCTGCTGCGCGTTCAGTTCCTCGTAACTCAATTTAATCGCGTCTTTTCCGTCCTGATCAAGAGAATTAAAATATCCCCACCAGTCGTTACCGCTAACGTTATAATATGCGCTTCCTACAGGAATAGCAGATGCGGGTACATAGTGCGGAGCGTTATCCTCCCACATCACCTGCTCCCACTTGAAAATATCAGCGATGTCATTACCATTTGTATCTACCACTATCTTAACATTAGCGCCGCCACTGGTCATTATTAAAGAATCCGTAGACACCAAAACATAATTTATTGTAAATTCGTCATCAATATTATCACCGTTCGGCGATATCTCGGCATCTCCGCCGGAGGATGTCAAAGTAATGTTGCCGAACGAAACAGGGATACCGTTACCGGCAGAACTATAATAATCGTAATCCGTAGTACCTGTGGATCCGCCTTCATCAAGCAAAGTACCGCCAGTGTCACTAATGTTAAAATTAAAATTGTATAGAATAGCGCCGTCGCTGAACCACACCTTCGTAAGTCCGCCGAAGGCTTCGCCCTCATCAAACACAATATCAGCAGAGATTACCGCGCAAACATCATACTCTATTTCCGGCGTCAGGCCTGTATAACTGTAGCTGATTGGAAAATCAGCTTGAGTCACACTGGCAATATATGTATATGTTGACGGAGATTGCCAGTCTGCGGCAGAACTCTCTTTCACAAGAATTAACAGTCCCCCTGTCTGCTCGCCAAGATAGCCGATTGATCCCGCAAAACCGCCGATTGGCCCGCCGCCGGCCATGTAATCGTAATTGAACACAAAAGTCACCGAATTCGCCGTAATGTTAGTTATTTTTATAACCGTTTCTTTATTATCGACGGAATCTTTGAAAGTATAATAATGCCCTACCTGCGGCTCTATGTGGCCGTCGCCGGTGCCGGTGTTGCTAAACGTATCTACGCTGTTGACATCAGACCACGCCGTCCCCGCGTCGTATATATCGCCGTTGTAAACTTCAAGTTCCAGAACTCCGGCTGCAAAAGTTCCCGATGAAAACAAGATGTCAGCGCCGGCCCCCCATGCCTCCGGAGATTCTACTGAAAAATCATAACCGTCTCCGTCAAGCGTAAGGGTAACACCCGAACCGCTACCGGGGTCGGAAAGATTGAAATCAATGTCAGGGGTGGCCATCCCTTCATAAACAGTTACCGCGTCCGGAGATATCCCCCATGCTTCAGTTGTGTTATCATGCTCGCTATTTTCGTCAGAATCAATATAAGACCAGATATAATAATCAGATGCCGCTTCAATATTCCCTGCATTGTAGGAATACGGGAAACCTGTGGTGAATTGCACATTGAATACAGGAAGATTCGCCATCCCCCATGTATCAGGCGGGCCGTGGCCAATAACGATATGTAAATCTCCGGTTTGAGTCCCGATATAATCAATGGTTCCTGAAATACTTCCTGTCGTCCCGGAGGAGTCTTCCATGATAAAACTATTGACTATTTTATTTTCTGCATTTCCAACTTGAATTTCTATTGCGGTACCTGCGGATTCATACATTCCGAACGGTTCCGCACCGTCGTCATAAACCCCATTGCCGTTGATGTCTCTGAAAGCCATGATGCCGTAAATCATATTGTCCATAATGTTTAAAAAAGTACGCGTTGGCGCGCCAAATGAACCACCCTCATTAATATCACTAAAAGAATCATAAGGGACGCCTTCAAAATTTGTGTCTGTATAAAGACAGAGGTGAACTGTTCCGGTTGACTCTCCTGAATACTCAAAGGTTTGTACTTCAATGCTGCTGCCTCCTACCAACGGGCTGTTGAGCGCTACATCGTAATTATTCGGGCCTTCTATAACTTCAAAAGGATTGGAAGCAGACTCTCCTCTAAAATCGGTTTTCTGCGGATTGCTGGCTGAGCCCGATTGAAACAATATGGCGGAAAGACTGTAATTACCTGATTCTACGTCGGGGATTGTGTAGTTATATAAACCATTACCGGAACCGTCGTTACTGAAAGTAGGCGATAATATATCTAATTTGTGCATAGGTTCGTACGGAACAGTACTTAGCATCACGCAAAGCAGTTGACCGTCCTTGAGCCCCGCTCCTCCGTTCGCGGCCGGTAAAGTAATGGTTCCGGAGACCACGGATAATTGCACAGCGGCATAAGACAAACTACAAACTAAAACCAAAACAAAAATTCCCTTCATAAAATTTTTCATAAGATTCCTCCGGAAAACGAACTTAATTGATTTCTCATCTGGCCTAATTTTACAATGATTTCGGGATGATGTCAAGGATTTGCTGCTGTGATTTATGTCACAAAATTATTTTTGACTGTTTTTCTCAAGAAACTTAATGATTTTTTCCGCTTGTCCCGACGATATTTTGTATATGTCGTTTCTGCCGGTTCTTTTTGCAAGATAGAAATTCTCAACCTTCTGACCGATGTGCCACTCAAAAATTTCGCCTGAAATTTTCATTATGATTATTTTTTGCAGAGGTTTAAAATCCTGAATCCCCTTATCGGAAAAATCAAAAGCCGACATTGCGCGGCAGAGCTGTATCGCGCCGTCAACCCCCTCGGGTTTCTTCCCCTGAAACAACCAGCCTGCGCTGCTCCTCTCAACGGTGTAGAAAAGTTTATTATCGGAAATTGAAACCGATTTTATGTCTTCCTCGGGAATGTCCGCAATTTTTCTGTCTCTGAAAAATTCAGCGGGTAGCGCAACCTCATACCTGCTGAAACCGGATGCGAGATAAACCTGCGGCTTTTTCCTGAACCTCGCGTAAAAATGAGCATAGTCCGCGCCCGCTTTTCCGATATAAACTTCTGAGGGCGCAAAATTTCGCGCCCTTACGGAAATACTTATTGCATTTTGACTGCTGACGGAATATTCAAAGTGTTTTTCCTTCGTCTCGGATATGACGGTCTCAAATTTCAGGTCCTGAATTTTATCCGACAGATTGTCAACCTTCAAGGCGTCGGCGATGTGGCTGGTTGATGTATCAACCAGCCATTTTCCGTCCTCTTTAATCAATGTGTAATTTTCGTTTTTTGAAAAATCGGTGATTTTTATACTCAGAACTTCCTTCACTTTTCCAAACGGTTTAATTCCCGAAGGAGTTTTTTTTACAAAATGATGAACCGCCGCAGCGATTACAAGAACAAAAAAAACGGCAGGAACAACAAAATTCTTTCTCATGCGCCGACTCTATCCATAAATTCTTTTGAAAAATTCCCGTTTTGAAACATTTTTTCTCCAGATTACAAAACCCGCAATTAAAAGCAGAAATGAATTGCCGAAGAGATTCACATACTTGAAAACCAGCTGGCTTGAGCGCGAGATTTTTTTCAGCGGCCTGTAGGTTATCCCTTTGCTCCTTATTTCGATCAGCGCTTCGTCCTGAACCAGCCAGTCCACAACATTCATAAAAAAAGATAAATTTGAAGCGTCCTGCGAAACCGAAGAATCCAGAAACCTTGACGTCCCGACAACCACAGCTCTTTCAGCTCCTCCTGTAACCGTAACCCCGAGGGCAAAAGGGCCTTTCTCCGCTTGTGAAGAACCGGCAAATCTCTGAAGAGGATTAAAAGCGGTTATCGTATCAAGCCAGGAGTTTTTTGAAGAGAAAACAAAACCTTCCGCACGAACGCCCGGGGCAGTATCCCTGCTAATTTCAAAAGCAGAGCAGAAAGGAAGAACCGCCCGTTCCATTTTGGAGGTCAGCGGATTCTTCTTAAAGGAAGTCGCAACGATAAACGGCGGATAGTCAACAATGTTTGAAATTGTCATCCATCCGCGGCGCTGCTGGACGCCGATCCTCTGATTCTCCAAATCAAGAACCGTGCCGTCAAGAACCTTTACCCCGAGAGGCGTTAAAATCTCATTAAAATTAACTTTGAGGCGTATTGCGTAAAAAGTGTCAAGAGAGATATTCAGCCGGTCAATAAAAATGCCGGCGGGAAGCGAATTGAGCATTCCCGAAAGCCATTTAAGACTGTCTCCGTTTACGGCGGCCGTAGGAGAAATTACGAGAAACGCCGAAAGCCCCTTCTCCTCCGAGCCGGCCTTCACATTTATAATCTCATATCTGTCTGCGAGCTGCGCATGAAGCAGTTCATTTTCCGAGAGATTTTTGCAGCCAAAATCATTTAGCACCGCAATTTTCTTTTTTTCCGGGTTAACAAGTTTTTGGAAAGTGGAAGAAAGCAGGTATTCAAGGCCCGATGTTTCCTTGATGTAAGGAATCACCTCTTTTCTATCCTCGTAATACATCACCAGCCCCATAAAACCCTGCTTGACCTCATATTTGTCGGCGGCAATCTTCGTGAACTGAATCGGATAAAGACCCGAAGAGCGCGCTTCTTTCATCACATCCTGATTTTCCGAAGGATTTTTCAACTCAAATTTTATCTTCGAACGGTTGTACGACCTGTATTCCTGAAGCAGGTCAGAGGTATATTTCTTCACGTTGTGATATTCCGGCGGCAGGTCGGCGTTAAAATACGCTTTTACGAAAACCGGCGCCTTCAGGCTCTTTACAATCTCCTTTGACGGTTTTGAAAGAGAATATTCGCCGGAGGAGGACATATCCAGCCTCACAAAATAAAATGACACGAAGTAATTAAGAACAACCAGGATGCCTATCCCGAAAAAATAGTCGGCGTTCCATTTTTTCTTGAATGCCGAAACCACATTGTTTGCGAGAAAAATGAAAATGCCTGAAAAACTCAGAAAATAAAGAACGTCACGGCTGTCCAGCACCCCTTTGGAAATGTTCTCAAGATGGGCATCTACGGAAATAAACGAGAAAAGGCCGGCGAAAATTTCCGGAACAAAATTCAGGATTTTGCCGACCATAAAAAAGGCAAAACAGATTGCAAAACCGATCAGATACGAGGAAACATTCTGGCTGCTGAGCGTGGAGGCAAACAACCCCGCCGCAAGATACATAGCAACAAGAAGCATGTAACCGGTATAAACGCCCGCAGCATAGCCCCAGTCAAGACGTCCTATGAAGGAAAGCGTTACCGGATAAATCAAAGAGCCGGTAAGCAGAAGAAAACCGAGAGCGAGAGCGCCGAGATATTTCCCGAAGATGAACTCCTCCGAAGTTACGGGATTCGTCAGAAGATTTTCGATTGTTCCGAACCTTTTTTCGTCCGAAACGAGCCGCATGGCAATGGCTGGGACGATAAACACCAGGAAAAGGTCAAGATTGGAAGTGAAACCTACGAGAGTCGCCTCGCCCACCAGAAATATCGACGAGGTAAAAAACCATCCGGAAATGAGCCACAGGACAATAAGGATAATGTATGCGACGGGGCTCGTGAAATAATCCCTGATTTCTTTTTTCGCGATCGTCAAAACCGTTTTAAGCTTCATTTTTCGCTTGTCAAACTCTTAAAAACGCTTTCAAGCCCGACTCTCTCCCTGAAAATCTCAAGAACCTTCCATTTTTCACCCGCGCAGAGATTAAAAATCCCGACGCGCACATCAACGCTGCTTTTATACAGGACTTTAAGAACATTTCCGTTTCTTTCAATTTTTTCAACGCCGTTTATTTTTTCTATTTTCCCGAAATCATCGGGCATCTCCGCAAATTCAACGGTAACCTGCGGGGAAAAGTGCTCGTCAACCCTGTCGGCGGGACTGTCAAGAACAATTCCCCCCTTATTTACAATGATTACCCTCGTGGAAAGCGCTTCCGCCTCGGAAAGGATGTGCGTCGAAATAATAACCGTCTTTTCCCGTCCGAGATCTTTTATCAGGGCTCTTATTTCGACCACCTGGTTGGGATCAAGTCCGATGGTCGGCTCGTCAAGAATAAGGATTTCGGGGTCATGAACAATGCTCGCGGCAAGACCGACCCGCTGCTTCAGCCCCTTTGAAAGTTCCCCTATTTTCTTTGACATCATGTTTTTCAGCCCGCATTTTTCAACCACGTTCTTTATCTTTCCCCTGTCGCGCATGTTTCTTAATCCGAGAACGTATCTGAGATAATCCTCCACGAATAAATCCGGGTAAAGCGGATTTGATTCGGGCATATACCCGATGTATTTCCTGCCATCCTCGGGCGAAAGCCCTTTAATTCTGACAGAGCCGGAGGTCGCGGGAAAATAATTTGAGATTATTCTCATCGTCGTTGTTTTTCCTGCGCCGTTAGGTCCGAGAAAACCCACGATTTCGCCTTTTGAGATGTTGAACGAAATCCCGGCAAGCGCCTGAAAATCGCCGTAGAATTTTTTTACGTTTTCAAGTTCAATCATTTCGGGTATATTTTAGACCTGTCCTTTCTGTTTTGTCAAGTAGCATTAAAGTTTTGCTATTAAGAAACAGCGCACAAGACGGCGGATGATGGCTGACGGAGCCGTCAATCCGAGGAGTTCGGCAGCATGCCCGCAGGATTGCCGGAGCGAGCCACAGACGCGAGCGTCTTCGGAAGGCATCTCCGCCGGCGATAATGCCTATAGCAAAATTTCAGAAGTAGCAAAAAAGGAACTTTGCATAGGAAAAAACCAGCGGGAAAAACCTCATTTTTGACCTGCTCTTTTTCAGCGAATAATCCATCCTTAACGGAACCTCGCAAATCCCTGCTTTGCCCCTCAAAAGCATCAAAAGAATTTCGAGCTGTGAAATAAAACCCTTCTCCCTGATTCTTTCGGAAATCTTCAACTCTCTTATGACCTCAACCCTGTAGGCGCGAAAACCCGAAGACCAGTCCGAGACCGCAGGGCAAAATAAACGGAAAAACCGGGAAGCAATTCTGCTGACGGCAGCGCGCAGGAACGGAACCCCCTTCTGACAACCTCCCGCCCTGAACCGGGACGCAATGACGGCATCGCATCCCGGCAGTTTCTCCGCCATTTTCCATGCCGTCGCCGGCGGATGCGTGTTGTCGCAATCCATTGTTACGACAAAATCCCTGCCCGCCGCATTTTTACAGATCCATCCGAGACCCGTTTTCAGCGCCGCTCCCAAACCCATGTTACAGGGATGCCGCAGAATTTTCAGGGGAATTTTCAGTTCTTGGGACATTTTGTCCGCAGCCCCGGCGGTTTCGTCTCCTGAACCGTCATCAACGAGAACAATCCTGTATCCGCTCATGCCGAACACGGACAGAATATCCCGGAAGACGGGTTCTATCGCTTTTTCTTCGTTATAGCAGGCAAGAAGAAAAAAAATCATGTTAATGGTGGAAGGGGACAGGTCTTTTCAAGAACTGTCCCCAACTACTTCCAGGATTTTGTTCAGCACATCCATTACCTTTTTTCTGTTTCTTGAAACCCCTTCCTGAGTATCCGCCTCAAACCTCAAAACGAGAACCGGCTGCGTGTTAGATGCTCTGCACAGCCCCCAGCCGTCTTCAAAAATGATTCTTGCCCCGTCTATCGTTATCACATCGTTCGTTTTCTGGAAAATTGCGGACAATTTGTCAACAACCCCGAACTTTATCTCATCCGGGCAGTCAATCCTGATTTCAGGCGTAATCGGATACGAAGGGACTTCTTCAAGATATGAAGAGAGTCTTCTTTCGCCGGCGCTTACCAGTTCGCAAAGGCGGAGAGCGGTATAGAGCGCGTCGTCATAGCCGAAGTATCTGTCGTTGAAGTAAATGTGTCCGCTCATTTCGCCTCCGAAAAGAGCGCCCTCTTTCTTTATCCGCGCCTCAATCGGCGAATGGCCCGTCCTGCTCATAACGGGAACCCCGCCGTATTTTTCAATCGCTTCCGGCAATGCCTTTGAACACTTTACCTCAAAAACAATTTTTCCGCCGGGGCTTTTCACCAGAAGAATTTTTGCGAAAATTGCCATGAGCTTGTCACCCCAGATGATATCCCCCTTTTCATCAATCACGCCGATCCTGTCGGCGTCACCGTCAAAAGCCACGCCGAAATCCGCCTTCTCCTTAAAAACCGTTTCTGTCAAGGTCTTCAAATATTCCGGGACCGTCGGGTCCGGAAAATGATTCGGGAAATTCCCGTCAACATTCTCAAATAAGCTGATTACCTGCAGACCGAGCGCTTTCATTGCCGGGATTATAATTCCACCGCCGACACCGTTTCCGGAATCCACGGCAATCTTCAGTTTCCTTCCGATTTTTATATCTTTTTCCAGAAATTTCCTGTATTCCGGAATAATATCCCTCTTTTCGCATTTCCCGGTTCCGCCCGGCTTTTCGCTTTTTTCAACCCTGCGCAGAATGTCTTTTATTTCCTCCCCGTAAATTGTTGCCTGATTAACGGATATTTTCATCCCGTTGTATTCCGGCGGATTATGACTTCCCGTAATCATAATCCCGCCGTTTACGTTCCACTGGTGACAGGCAAAGTAAAACACGGGGGAAGCCACAATACCTATGTCAATAACATTCAGGCCGCATTTCAAAAATTCATCAATCAGTGTCTTTGAAATCCTCGGGGATGAAAGACGCCCGTCCCTCCCGATAATAATTTCCGCGATTCCCTTTTCCCTGACTTTTGAGGCAACGGCATCCGCAACAGCTCTCAGAATGTCATCCTTTAAGTCGCTGTCGGCAATCCCTCTGATGTCATACTCCCTGAAAATCAACCGGTTAATCTTCATCTTTCACTCCTTAATTTTTATTCTCTGTTTTGCTATTTCAAGATAATACCTCGCCTGCTGATTGTCCGGCTCAATTTCGAGACATTTTTCAAACGAAGAAATTACTTTCATCCATGCCTTTTTCTTCCAGTAAACGACACCGATGTTGTAATAACCCTGCGCAAAGCCGGGGTCTCGTTCCACCGCTTTTTCATAGAAATTCAACGCATCGTCGAAGGCACCTTTTTTTTCGCAGATTGTCCCGATGTTGCTGTAACACCTCGCTTCCTGGCCGTTTATCAGGGGGCTCGTCCGCTTATCCCTGTACTCATGCCCGAGCGCAATCACAGCTGCCTGGTAAAATTTCATCGCTTCGTCGGGGTCTCCGTCCACGTGATAAATCGCCCCTAAATTATACAAAATATCCGCGTTGTACGGGTTAAACGCCAGACCCTTCATAGAGAGGTCTTTCGCCTTTTCGTACAAACCGTCGTAATAGCATCTGAGACCTTCCGTAAAAAAAGCGCTGGCATAATCATCACAGAGTTCCTTCCGGTAAAAGTCATCGTAAAACAAGGCGCATGGAACGTCCGAAAAAAAGAAAACGGGCTCTTTTTCAGAGGTAATTTCCCGCCCGATGGTCCTCAAAATCCCGTGCGCGACCGGTTTGACATCGTTGTAGAAGTCAGGGCTTACTTCAAAGTGATTCGTTACGAGAACTTTTTTATTCATGTTGATAAATTCCCTGAAAAAAGAATCGCCGTAAACCCCTCGCGGCAGTTCCACCCTGCCCGTCCTCAAAATCTGCCTCTGGTACCACGGCGCCTGCATCATTCCCTGAGCCAGAAAAAGGGAGTCCTTCCGTTTCCCTGAAACGATATTTTCGTACCAGACGGAAAACAACTGCACGTCTTTCCGGAACAGAACGATTGAGCCGCGCGGAGTCGAACTGAAAACATTCACCGCCCAGTCGCGCGCAAAAAAGTTGTTCCTGTTATTAAGACGGGGGAAATTCAAAAAAAGCAGAAGAACGGCGGCGGCCAGGCCGGCGGTTACCGGAAAAACATCCGGCAGTTTCCGGAACCCGTACCCGACAAAAACGAAGAAGCAGAAAAACGGGACAAGATAAGCCGCCTCAACAATAACAAGGGCGTGCGGGTTTGCCGGCATTTTTGAAATAAGCAGGAAAACCGGACCCGTAATCAGGAAAAAAATCAGAAATGCCTGAATCAAAATGTTCTTTTTCAGCCCTTTGCAGACGCCTCTGATGCCGAAGATAAAAAGCAGCGGGGAAAACTGAAAAAACAAATTTTTCAGGAAAATGAAGAACTGCCTGAAAAACGTTTCATTCAAATTATAAAACTCCGAAATCTTATCGAGACCGTGACCGTACGCCTTTCTGCTGAGCGAATAAATAAACCGGCTCATCGTCTCGGGGTCCGCCCAGTCAATCGGCGGGTTTCTGCCCGACCTTACGGGAAGATAAAGATAAACGCTTATACCTAGCAGAAAAAACAAAAGGGCGTTGAAATAATCCTTTATTGCAAACCCGTGCTTTTTCAGAAAGATAAAAGCAAAACAGGGAACCGCCAGAACGGGGGTCGGCCTTATTCCGAGCGCCAGCCCCGCGACGAACGCAAAAAGGTATAATTTCTTCGGATAGGCCTTCATAAAAACCGCCGTGTAGAAAAGAAACCCCGTAAAAAGCAGGTCGGGCGTATACGATTCGCAGACAATCGAAAGAAGCCAGAAGACGCGCGAAAAAATGCCTGCGAGACAGAGAGCAAAAGCGCCGGCGGGGCTGAGCTTGAATTCGAGGAAAATGCGCCACAGCAGGACAATGCACAGCGCTGAGAAAAAAATACTCATTATCTTCGTCCTGAACGCGGGATTACCGGATAAAACAGCAGTGTTAAAAAATTTTCCGATAATAGTATAAGCCGGATAACCCGGCGGGTGCGCGACCGAAAGGGTTTTGCAGACAACCGCAAGTTCGCCCGTGTCCCTGTACGGCTGGACGACAGGTGCGGCGGTAAAAATATAAAAAGCAAAAGTTATGAAAAAAAGCGCCCAGGCGTAAAATTTTTTAATCGCCCGCAAGGAGGTCATATCCTCTCGCTCCTGTAATCAGAAATTTTTTCATTGTCCCGGGTTTCTGCTTCTTTGCAAAAATCACTTTTCCGTCGATCACCGGCGCCTGAAACTCGGTGTGCCCCGTAAACGGCCCGTCAACAAGAACCTTTAGCGTCATTCCGACATAAGTTTTGTTTTTCCTGAATGTTATTCCCCGCTGCATCTTCATCAACTCGCCGGCTCTCTTTCCCGCTGTTTTGGGCGTGACTTTTTTGTCCAGTATGTAAGCCTGCGTCCCTTTTTCATCCGAATATTCAAAAACGCCCACCCAGTCGAACTTAATTCTTTTAACATCAGAAAGCAGTCTGCCGAATTGACTGGTTGTTTCTCCCGGAAAACCCGTAATAAAAGTCGTTCTTATTGCGGCGCCGGAAACTGTTTTTCTGATAAGACCAATCAGATTTTCTGCCCTGTTAAAAGAAGGTCTTTTCATTCTGCGCAAAATTCCGCTTTCGGTGTGCTGGAGAGGAATGTCAAAATAACGGCAAATCTTGGGGAGATGCGAAATCTCTCTTATCAAATTTCTGTTTATGTGCTCCGGATGCATATACAAAATTCTAATCCACTTTATTTTTTTTATTTTGTGAAGTTCGTCAAGCAGCAGGGGCAATTCATGCCCGCCCGCCTCTGGAGGGGCTCTGTCTGCACCGAAATTTGTAGTGTCGTGCGCGACAAGGATTATCTCTTTTATCCCCATTCCGGCGAGGGCGCGCGCTTCAGTAACAATATCGTCTATGCTTCTGCTCCTGTAATTCCCTCTCAGATATGGAATTTTACAGTAACCGCAGCGGTTTGAACAACCATCCGCAATTTTAAGATACGCGTACGAGCGCGGGGTCGAAAGCAGCCGTGGATAACTTGAATCATAAAGAAATCCCGGGCTGCTTACTTCGGAAATGCGCTTAACCCTGTCAAATTTTTTTATGACTTTTCCAATCTTAAAAAAATCGGAACTCCCGATAATTGCGTCGACCTGCGGAAATTTTCTGAAAATTGTCTCCTTTTCAAGCTGGGGAAGACAGCCGCAGACAATCAATTTCTGGTTTTCTTTCTTGCTCCCGCAAAGTTTGCTGATTTCACGATACGATTCTTCCCGCGCCTCTTTTATGAAAGAGCAGGTGTTGATAATCATAAAATCCGCATGCTGCGGGGCACCCACGAACTCAAAGCCGGCTGTGCCGAGAATGCCGCCGAGCACCTCCGTATCCACAAGATTTTTGGCGCAGCCGAGCGAAATCAGATTAACCTTCATCACATGGTGCAAATCTAACCCGCAATGCCGTAAGTATTGCCTTTATTCCGTCAACCGGCTTTATCTTTTTACCCTCCGAGACGGTCCTGGGTTTATAGTTTATCGGAACTTCCAGAATTTTAATTCCTTTTTTCAGAACGCGGGAAGTCACCTCCGCCTCAATTTCAAAGCCCTTTGAAAAAAGGGAAAACGACTTGAGAACTTTCGATTTAACGACTTTATAGCAGGTATAGGAGTCGGTAACGCGGCGGAGGAAGAGAGCGCTGATGAAAAGCGAAACCAGAAAATTACCCAGAAAATATCTCACATAACGGACGGGATTTCTTTTAAGAAACCTGGAACCGTACACCGCCGGAAGGCCTTCCTTTATTGCATATTCAATAATGTTCCGGAGTTCGGAAAAATCATATTCCCCGTCC
The DNA here is from genome assembly GCA_043811795.1 of bacterium. Lineage (GTDB taxonomy): Bacteria > CG03 > CG03 > CG03 > CG03 > JBDRMV01. Next base: position 12,657 of record JBDRMV010000027.1, read on the forward strand.
GCATCCTGTATCGCAATATATTTTCCCCGCGCTTCTTTAACTGCCGTTCTTACCGCCGCGCCCTTTCCTATATTTCTGGCGTGTTTTATCACTCGCACATTAAATTTGCCCGCAATCTCGGATGTCTTATCCCGCGAACCGTCGTCAACGACAATCACTTCCCACGACCTCGGAATTTTTGAAACATTTATCAGGACGCTGCCGAGCGTTTTTTCCTCGTTAAAAGCGGGGATTATAATGGTCGCTTCCTTTAACGGAATCTCATCTTTTATTTTCTTCGCAAATTCAACCGCTTCTTCCTTCGTCTTTACTCTCCCGCAGACCTCAGCCGCCCTGATTTCTTCAAGAATCAGACCGACGAGGCGGCCGGGTCCTATCTTAAGATGCTCCATAACTTCATTACCGTTCAAAAGGGGCTGTTTTTTTTCAATCTTCACCTGCCTGTAAAACGCTTCTAAAATTTTTTTAGTGAAGACCGTCTGACCGGTAATTTCCCCCGGCGAATTAGAAACCGATTCATACGAATACCTGTCGCACAGAGCCGTAAAGACCGTTGCGATATGCGCATCCGTTGCGAACGCGTTGAAAAACCTGAAAAACGCTTTGCGTGTCGCCAGCGCGGACAGGTTTGACGGTCTCATATGAGAAAACACAATGTCGGAAACGAACCTGATGTCCTGACGGCTTGCCTTAAGCCGTTTCATTATGTTCCTCGCAAGAAAACTCCCCGCCCTTTCATGGCCGAAGAACCGGAGACGTCCCGAAGCGGTGGATGCGGTTGAGGGTTTCCCGATGTCGTGCAGGAGACAACCGATTTTCGTAAGCACCGCTTTTCTTCTATCAAAATACTTTTTTAAGTCATCGCTGAATTCGGGGAAACTTCCAAAATCATCAGACAGAAATTTATCCTCAAACTTTTTCAGCGTTTCAAAAGAATGCTCCCAGAGCCCTCCTTTATGAAAATAGTGATCGCGGGTATCGTCAAAAGCGGCGAACTCCGGAAACGAAAAATGAAACAGACCCGTCTCAAAAATCCTGCTGCACCATTCGGCCGAAACCCGCGCTTCCAGTATTCTGTATAACTCATCCCTGATTCTTTCGCCCGAAACACCCGATATAAGAGCCGCATCCTTACGGATACGGGATAACGTCTCTTCGCAAATCTTTCCGTCTATCTGCAAGGCAATCCTGAAAGCCCTGAAAAGCCGCAGCGGGTCATCCTTGAAGACATCCCTGCTTACCATTCTTACAACTCTTTCCTTTAAATCCGCAATTCCTCCCGTCGGGTCAATAAAACTGCGGGGGGTTTCCCACTCTTTTACGGGAAGCGCTATCGCATCGACCGTAAAATCCCGCTCAAGCAAATCGCTTTTTATGTCTCCGCGCCGGAGAGGGGCGAAATCAAAGAACCACTCGTTTTCTTTTTTGAGAACCACCCTGTAAACGTTTCTTTCTTCGTCAAGCGGAAACCACGCGCCGGAAACGGCATTTGAAAACGCCCGCGAAATTCCTAAAACATCGCCGGAGACAACAATGTCCACGTCATGGGAAATTTTCCCGGAAAGAGCATTCCTTACGAAACCGCCCACGATAAAAGCGTCCGGGGTTTGTTCCGAAATCAAATTCAATTCGTTGACAATTTCTTTCATAGTGTGATGAATCATTATACGAAAAAGCAACGACGAGAAAAAGTAGTGCGACCTTTTAAGGTCGCAAAAAGCGAGGATAAATCCTCGCACTACATTATCTTACAGCTATATCATCGCTGCTTTGAGCATTTTCACATACTCTGTTTTAGGATATTCAAAGACCTCTTCAGTATATCCTTCTTCAACAATGAGACCTTCTTTCATAACGTAAATTCTCTCGGCGACCAAACCCGCAAGAACAAGGTCGTGGGTTATGAAAAGCAGCGAGGTCTTGTATTTCCTATTCAGGCGTTTTAAAAGAGAAATGATGGCGGCGGAGGTGGAAACATCAAGAGAAGAGGTAACCTCGTCGAGAATAAGATATTCCGGAAACATAGCAAAACTCCGGGCGAGAGCGACTCGCTGGCTCTGGCCGCCGGAAAGCTGTCCCGCTCCGGATGCGGCGGCTGTCTCGTCCATTGAAAAAACGGAAAGCAGACCCGCAAGTTCCCTGAACTCCTCCGGAGGGGGCGAAGGATTTTTCCGCCTATGCCTTATAACCTCGCCGAGCATTGTTCTGACCCTGAGGCGCGGATTCAAACTGGCGTACGGATTCTGAAAAACAATACCGACCAGGGAAGCAAGCGCTTCGCGCGAAAATTCCGCAAGGGGTTTGCCGTCAATAAAAACGGCTCCTTCATCGGGTTTTTCAAGGCCCGTAATTATTTTTGCAAGGGTGCTTTTTCCCGAGCCCGATTCGCCTACGATTGCGATAATTTCGCCGGAACAAATTCTGAGATTAACATTCCTGCAGGCAAAGCGGGGGGACGTTTTATTGAGAAAAATTCCCGTTTCAAGAAAAAATGACTTGGAAACATTCCTGACCTCAAGCATAGAAACACCTCACCTTGTGGAACTCTCTTTTTAACTTCACATTCCCCGCGCAGATTTCGGAGGCAAGACTGCAACGCGGCCTGTAAGAACAGCCGGAGGGCTTTTCTGTCATATCAAGCGGGAAGCCCTTAATCGGATAAATTTCACTACCGGGGGCGGGTATGCATTTCATCAAATCCCTCGTGTAGGGATGAAGCGGATTTTTGAAAAGTTCTTCCGTCGGCCCTTCTTCCACAAGAAAACCGCCGTAAAAAATCAGGGTTCTTTCTGTCAGAAATTTTATCAGCCGCAAATTGTGCGAAACAAAAATGAGCGTCAGATGCTCTTTTTTAACAAGACCCTTCAGCAGGTTTATAATTTCAAACTGCGAATAAGCGTCAAGAGAAGTTGTCGGCTCGTCCGCAATCAGAATCTCCGCGCCCGTCGCGAGGGCGACCGCAAGCTGCGCCCGCTGAAGCATCCCCCCCGACAAATTATGAGGAAAAAGATTTACCGCCCTCTCCTCCAGACCCACCGTTTCAAAAATCTCGCCGAGGCCTCTGCCGCAGCCATGAAGGGCCATCACCTCTTCAATCTGCCGCCCTATTTTCATTACGGGATTAAACGAGGCGGCCGGCTGCTGGAAAATCATTGCGATTCTGCCGCCGCGAAGACGGTTGAGTTCTTCATCCCTCTCATCAAGGATATTTTTGCCGTTAAAATTCACCGCGCCGCTCAGTTCGGAAATCTCCCATTCCCTGAACAGTTTCAGGATGCTCTTGCAGACAGACGATTTCCCGGAGCCTGATTCGCCGGCAATTCCGAGTATCTCGCCGGCGCGCACATCAAAGGAAACATCCGAAAGAGCGTAAACTTTCCCCGCTCTGCGGCGGCGGTAAACCAGCGTCAGATTCTTTACCGACAGAATCGTTTTTTCCTGCTCGCTAAATAAGGCCATTATCCTTGAAACTGAAGTGACTGCCCGCTCCGACTACGACATGGTCAAGAACATTGATCTGAACAAGTTTCAGCGCATCTGTTAGATTTTTTGTTATTCTTTTATCCGCTTCCGAGGGCGACGGGTCTCCCGAGGGATGGTTGTGAACAAGGATAACCGCAGTGGCGGCATTCTTTACCGCCTGCAAAACCAGTTCCCTGGGATAAACATTGCTCCAGTTGACGGTACCCTCAAACAAATCGGAGACCTTGATTACCCTGTTCTTCACATTGAGGAAAACCACTCTGAAAACCTCTTTTTTCATGCCCGACATCGAGTGATAAAAATAATCAAAGACATCCTTTGACATCTTAAACTGTCTGCCAGGTTTTATTTTCTGAGCGAGATACACTCCTGCTATCCCGTGAATGAGTTTTATGTTAAAGGCATTAACGGGACCTATTCCTTTTACATTCTGAAGTTCCTGCACGTCCGCGTCAAAAACATTTTTCAGAGAACCGAATCTTTTCAAAAGTTCCTTCGCCTGTTTTTTGCGGTCCATCCTGGGCGTGCTAACCGTCAAAAGAAGTTCCAGAACCTCGTAGTCCTGAAAAGAAGAAAGCCCTGCCGTCCGGAAACGTTCTCTCAATCTTTTTCTGTGTCCTTCAAGAAATTTATTTTCTTCCATATTCAACGTGTGTTTTTAATTCATCTTTGTAGCATGAAAGCTTGCTTTCATCTGCGAGCAAGCTCGCACGCTACACTTATTTAATTCCATAAGAAGCATAGCCGACGACGCTTGAACTGTCGCCGGAGGCGGTTGCGGAAGTGTCGTAAAAAATCTTTTTCGCTTTCCCGCCGGGAATAGCAAAAAGGAGAGTCATTATCGGGCCCAAACCGCACAGGGTTATGCTGTTATTTTTAACAGCGCCGTGAAGACCATCGGGGTCCATTGCGAGAATTTTTTCTCCCGCAAGAGAGTCCTGTTTTCCGGCGGTTTCCGCCGGTTCATAATGGGTAAAATCCGACGAGGCAATAATTATTGTCTCCGGAAACTTTTTCAAAACCTCTGCAATTGCGGCACCGAGCGTTCTTGCCGTTTCAACGCTGTAATCATACATTGAAACCGGCGTTATCAAAACGGCGGGGTTCCTTCTTATAAGGAAGGGGACCTGCACTTCAATGGAATGTTCCTGCGAATGAGCCCGCGGGTCTATTCTAAGAGAAGGCATTTCCGTAAGAAGCATTTCGCCGACCTCGTCGTCGCATTTCAGTTGACCGTTTGGAACGGCCCATTCCCCTTTTCCGAAAAGAGCAACCTGTTCGCCGAGGCCGCGGTGATTGACGCCGAGGATTACCGCCCTCGCCGGTATCGCCGCAGTGTACGAAAATGCCTGAGCCTGACCCGAATAAACATATCCCGCGTGCGGGGCAATAATCCCTCTGTACTTTTCTGACTTTACCTTCTTAAAAGCCCGCGAAAGAAAACCATCAATCATTGTATTCAATTCTTCTTTTTCCCCGGGATAAAACAACCCCGTAACGACAGGTTTCCTAATCATAAAACCCTCCGTTTTTTGAAAGTTTGTCCGCCCTTCGCATTATTTCAGGAAGTTTATATTTTCCGGCGGTCTCCATAACAACGTCGATAATCAGCAGGATATCAACGCCCCAGCCGGGCGAAACGAAAAGCGGTTTTACTTTTTTTCTCGTTCTGAGGCAGACCCCTAAAATCTCGCCGCTCTTTTCCTTGATAAAAGTGTAGGCGCCTTTAATGTCTGGAGGCTCCTTGTAAATCCCGTAAAGATGGCTTTTCGCGCAGCCGACGCTCGGAATTTCCAGAACAATTCCCATATGCGCGGCAAGACCGAGGCGCAGGGGATGTGTTATTCCCTGACCGTCAAAAATAAAAATGTCCGGTCGGTGTTTCAATTTTTCAAGGGCCGGTATCACGGCAGGCGCCTCCCTGAAAGTCAGGAAAGTCGGGATATACGGAAAACCGGTCGGGACTGAAACGACGACATCTTCAATAAACTTTTTTTTCTTTCTGGAATAAACAGTGATTGCCGCTTTTGAAATTCCCCTGCTGGAATAAGAAACGTCGCAGCCGGCAATTAAATCAACATCTTTGAATTTTACCAGAGCCCGCCGTTCAAGAAGCGGCTGCATGCTCCTCTGAATCTCTCTCGCCCGTTTTGTATCCGCCGCAAAGCATAATTTCTTTCTTTCGCCGTCAATCTTCATCTTATATTTCCTGGCGGTAGCCGTTTGTAAAGCCGAGGTTATCGGCGAAATTCAGGACATCTTCATACTCTTCTTCTTTGAGGCGGCGGCCGATTACGGGATGCCCCACCGCCTTATGACAGGGATGGTACTGGCTCATCAAACTTAAGTAAACGTTTCCGAGGTTTTCAAAAAGCCATTTCAAAACCCATTTTGAATTTTCAATTTCACCGGGGAGAACAAGATGCCTTACAAGAATACCCCTTGAGGCAATTCCATTTTCCAGATGTAAATCATCAACCTGCCGTTTCATTTCAAGGAGCGCTTTTTTGTTTATTTCAGGGTAGTCCGAAACCCGCGAGAATCTTCCGGAAATTTCCGGCGTTGCATACTTCGCATCGGGCATATAAATATCAACGGTTCCCTCCAGTTCTTTCAAAATTTCAACACGCTCATAACCCGAACTGTTATAGACAACGGGGATTTTCAGCCCTTTTCTTCCTGCTCTTATTATTGCTTCCTTTATCTCAACCGCAAACTGCGTCGGCGTTACGAGATTTATGTTGTGCGCTCCCCTGTTCTGCAGTTCCAGTATAACGGCGGCGAGTTCGTCAACCGTCATATCCGTTCCGTTGTTAAAATGACTAATCGGATAATTCTGGCAGAAAATACATTTCAGCGGACAGCCCGAAAAGAAAATAGTTCCTGAGCCGTTTGTTCCGGAAACCGGCGGCTCCTCGCCGAAATGTAAATTGTAAGAGGCGACTCTCAGATTTCCCGCCCCGCAAAGACCGCTGTGGGCGGGTCTTGCGGCGCCGCATTTCCTCGGGCAAAGGGTACAGCCGCCTTTCTCTCGAGCCGGGGCTTTCCGCGAAACGGGAGAAGCGGAAATTACTGAAGAAGGCATTCCTTCTTTATTTTTTCAATTTCAGGTTCTAACCGTTCCGAAAACTCTTCAGGGACTTCGCTTGACTGATCTGTCGTCCTGAGCAGAAAAAGTTCTTTTATCGTTTTATCCCACGAAAAACCGTTTTTTGCATATATCCTGCGGACTTCTTTTTCGGGCATCTCAAAAAAATGTCCGACCCTTCCGGATTCTTCATCGGTGTGGCGTAACGGCCGCGCGCAGGAAACAACAAGCAAAAAAACAAGCGGCAGAAAAAGAATTTTATTCAGAAAACACATCTGCCTGAAAAACAAAAATTTCAGTGTCCGGCTGCATCCAGGCATCCGGCGCGAGACCCGCCTTATGCTGACAGAGCGAACTTAAAAACTCTTCTTTTGTCCAGCCCGTTTCCGTCGCAACCTGCGGGAGATATACGCCCTGCCTGAAACCTTTTTTCACAATAACCCCGTCACTGCCCAGAACAATTTCATCAGGCGTTGCCTTCTTTAACGGGGTGAGAACGGAAATCTCAATTTTAATTTGGCTCAGTTCATCTTTTGAAACGGGAGGAAACCTCGGGTCTCTCGTGGATGCCTCAACCGCCATGTCTCTCACCGTCTCCCATAGCGGTTTCACCCCGACGATATTTCCGATACAGCCCCTGAGACGTTCTCCGGTGTGAAGCGTGACAAAAGCGCCCTGGACTTCCTTTAACCTCTCCGTCATAACGTTAAATTCGGGCACCTTCCCCTTTTTTATGTATGCTGCTATTGTTTTTTTGGCAATCTGAATAAGTTCTTTCTTTTCCTCTTCATTCAGCATTTCCACCCCCTTTTTATAAAAACAGATGGCGCAGTAGCCGACCACGCGTGATTTATCCCCCGTAGTGTCGCCGGAATTCGCGTATTTCAGAACCTTCACCGCATTAGCCCCCGCCAGACGCGACGCCTCCATAACCGTCAGAACCGCCTGCGCGCCGCAGAGCTGAACCTCTTTATTCCGCAAGGCATTTCTCAGCCCCGTTACGTCAAAATTCGCGAGATATGAAAGACACTTTTTGTCCATCTCGTTCGCTTCATCATAAGTAAAATAATGACTCATATCGGAAGAAGCGACAAGCAAAACATTTTCTTCGTAAATATCCGCCATTTTTTTTGAAAGAAATCTGTAGGTCTCCCAGTCCTGACCCATGATAACCGGAACGATTGAAAAATTCTTCAAAGCGTACCGGAGAGAAGGAAGCACAATCTCAAGACAGTGTTCTTTCCGGTGGGAGGCGTTATTGAAAGAAACCATTTCCAGCCCGGCAATTTGTGCGGCGAATTTTTTGTTTAACGGAACGTTCCCGAGCGGCGTTTCCCACTCGTCATAATCTGCGATGTGCGCGCCGCTGAAACCAGAGTGATGCGAAGGCCCCAGCAAAATTACCGTTGAATAATTTCGGCCGGTCAATTGTCTTATGTTTTCCGCAGTGACGGGCGCCGAGTAAATCCAGCCGGGGTGAGGAAAAATCATACCGATAATCCGGCCGTGAATTTTTTCCGAGCTCGCTTTTTCCAGATACCGCGATATAAAGTTCTCGATTTCCACTCTGCCGGAGGGATACCACGACCCGGCAAATTCCGGTTTTTTTACCTTTTCCCCGTTCTTGGCAGCGCAGCCGAGGAAAACTCCCGTAAAACACAGAAACAGTAAAAATGCTCTTTTCATTTCGGAATTCATTATAATAATTCTTCAGCCCGAAAGCAATTTTGTCAGAGTTGTCTTTCCGCAGCCGGACGACCCTGTAACAAAAGTGTTTTTTACCAAATTTAACCAATCATCTTATCAAACTCTTTAACAGTCACTGCCGGAAATGTCGTGAAAGAAACATTTGTTAATTTTGTTAAAGCAATGGATGTTTTCATTGCTTCCTGAACCCCCTGAAAATCCACGATAAAAGCAAGGTCATAGCCTCCGAGAAGCGCAAACATCGCATCCACCTTCCCGCCTGACTTCTCAATCAAGCCGGTTGCTTCCTTTGTGCGTTCACCGCTGATTCCTTCCAGCGCTTTCTCCGAATACTTGCCGAGCATCAAAAACTTCGCCATTTTTACGCACCCCCTTTTTCCCCGCTGGGGCGAGCCGCCGACGCCTTCCTACTTATCCGGAAATTTCTCCGAGGCAGACTCGCCGCCGATTCCCCAGTTATCTTTCTCAACCTCGTTAATTACCACGTGGACCGCCTCTTTTACGCAGCCGATTGATTCAACCACAGCAGAGGTTACTTTTTTGATTAGTTCTTTCCTTTTTTCTTTTTCTCTCCCTTTCCACAAATCAATTCTTACGACCGGCATTTCCCCTCCCACTATACTTACTTTCTCACCTGTAATTCCCGGCTTCTCGGCTCAATAGGGGGGATTCTCCCCCCTGATTGTGCTCCTCACGTCCGCCACGGCGGACATTCGTCGCTTGTCACCCCCCATGTGGTAAAAAGATTGTTGGTTAG
>JBDRMV010000028.1:0-13774 GCA_043811795.1 bacterium
GTAAATTTTTTAATCAGCGGATTTATCCTCAGCCCCAGCTCACCGAAAAAATCAAGCAGAGCCCTGTGCGTTTTTATTTTTGATTCCGGTAAAATTTCGCCTGCCTGATAAATGAAACAGTTCATTTTCCGCCGGGCGCAAGCGGCAGGGTCAAGGAGTTTCAGCGTTCCCGCAGCCGCGTTTCTCGGGTTGGCAAAAAGGGCCTGGCCTTCCCGCGACCTTTCCCTGTTCAACGCCTGAAAGGAGTCCTTCTCCATATAAACCTCTCCCCTCACCACAAGAACATCCGGAAAACCGCCCCGTAAAGCAAGGGGAATTGACTTTATTGTCCTGAGGTTTGAAGTTATGTCGTCCCCGAGAAAACCGTCGCCGCGGGTTGCGCCGAGAACGAGTTTTCCTTTTTCGTATCTCAGCGAGATTCCCACTCCGTCGATTTTCGGCTCCACGACGAAACTCGCCCTGCGGGAACCGAGTAGTTTCTGATTCCTCGTAACCCACTGTCTTATGTCGTCGGCGCTGTAAGTGTTTTCAAGAGAAAGCATAGGAGTGCCGTGTTTCACCTGCCGGAATTCCCTGAGCGGTTCTCCGCCCACCCTCTGCGTCGGCGAGTCGGGTGTTCTGAACTCGGGATGATTCCTTTCAAGTTCCGCTAATTCGCTGTAAAGTCCGTCATATTCCCCGTCGGAAATCTCGGGGCTGTTCTTCACGTAGTAAAGCCAGTTGTGATAATTTATTTCTTTTTTTAATTTTTCGACCGCTTTACTTATTTCCATATCTTATTCCTTATCAGGATGGCGTCAAAATCTTACTCCTTCACTCCGCAAGAGGTGCGGCGTTGTCTGACAAGCCCGTCAGTCCGAGGGTCTCTGCTTTCTCCCCGCAGGACTGCGGAGCGAGCCGCCCTCGTGAGTGTGCTTGGAAGACAATGCCGCACCAACATATCTTATTCCCTGTCAGGGCGGCGGGCGTCTTCGTCCGCCTGTGGAGGAAGCGTCTTCGTCCGCCTGTGGAGGGAGGGTGGCGTCCCTTTTTCCGCTCATTTCGAACCTGACGGCTGGTTTTGCTCGCGGGCGACTTTATCCAGAATCCCGTTTATGAATGCCGCCGATTTTTCCGAGGAGTATTTCTTCGCCAGTTCAACAGCCTCGTTTATTGCGATTTTTACTTCACTCTTCATCAGGCAGATTTCGGCAATCCCCATCCTCAAAATGTTTTTGTCCACCTCGTTTATTCTTGAAAGGTCCCAATTCCGCGCATAACAGGAAATTTTGCCGTCGCAAAAAACAATGTCTTCCCGCACAAGCCGCACGAAATCTTTTATAAACTCAAACTGTTTATCGCCAATGCACTCTTTTAGAGCGTCTTCCGCATCAACGCCCATTTCCGCCTTGTAGAGACAGTCAAGAATTTCTTTTCTCGCTTGACGGCGCGTCATAACTTTCCCGTAACATCAATCATTTCAAGACACGCCCGCGCAGCGTCGGAACCGCGGTTACCCGCTTTTGTTCCCGCCCTTTCAATCGCCTGCTCAAGGGTTTCGGCCGTTACAATTCCGAAAATAACGGGAATCCTGCTGTTTACGGAAAGCGAACCGATGTTTTTTGAAAGAACCGACGCAATATAATCAAAATGAGAGGTGTCCCCCTTGATTATTGCGCCGAGACAGATAACCCCGTCATAGCCCTTCTCAGTCATTGCCTTCGCGGCGGCGGCAATCTCAAAAGACCCCGGAACCCACACGCAGTCAATATCCTCGTCTCTGACGCCGTGGCGGATGAGTTCGTCCCTGCAGCCGGCGACAAGACGGCTGGTGATAAAATCATTAAACCTTGAAACGGCAATGCCGATTCTTTTTCCTTCCCCCTTTAAATTTCCTGAAACTTCTCTCATCTCATTCACCTCCATTTTTCATTGAACATTTCTTCATTTTTAATACCCTCACAGCAGGTGCCCCATTTTCTTTTTTTTCGTCTTCAGATATCGCCGGCAGACAGACGAACAATTCTTTATTTTTACGGGAACTCTCTCAACCACTTTCAGGCCGAAGCCGCTTATCCCGACAACTTTTTTCGGATTGTTTGTCAGAAGCCGTATCGTCGTAAGCCCGAGGTCGGCAAGAATCTGCGCGCCGATGCCGTAATCCCTCAAATCCGCCTTGAAACCGAGTTTTTCATTCGCCTCGACGGTATCAAACCCCTTATCCTGAAGAGCATACGCTTTTATCTTGTTTTCAAGACCTATTCCCCTGCCCTCCTGCCTCATATAAAGGAGCACCCCTCTCTTTTCTTTTTCAATCATTGAAAGGGCCTTCTCAACCTGCGAACCGCAGTCGCATCTCAAAGAATGAAAAACATCTCCCGTGAGGCACTGCGAGTGAACGCGGACGAGAACATTCTTTTTCCCCCGCACGTCCCCTTTTACAAGAGCGAGATGGACTGATTCCATATCCTGCAGGGCAATTTTACTGCGGTATGCAAACAGTTTGAACTCGCCGAACCTCGTCGGGAATTTCACGCTCGCAATTTTCTTTATAAGTTCTTCGCTTTTTCTGCGCTTTTCTATTATCTGGGCAACGCTGATGAGTTTCAGTTTATGCGCCCGGCAGAATTTTACCAGATCGGGAAAGCGCGCCATTGACCCGTCATCATTCATAATTTCGCAGATGACGCCCGAAGAATAAAGACCCGAAAGACGCGCCATGTCAACAGCCGCTTCCGTATGTCCCGCTCTCACGAGGACCCCGCCCGCCTGCGCCTGAATGGGGAAAATATGACCGGGTTTCAGTATATCGGACGGACGGGAAGCGCGGTCAGCCAGCACTTTTATCGTTCTCGCCCTGTCGTGCGAGGAAATCCCCGTCGCAATCCCTTTTGCGGCGTCGCAGGAAACGGTAAAAGCCGCCTCTCGCGGATTGGTTGCGTCAAACGAGGAAGAAATCGGACGAAGATTCAAACGCTGCAAGTCGCCCTTTTCCATCGCAACGCAGATAAGCCCCCTCCCGTGCTTCGCCATAAAATTTATCTTTCCGGCATTGATGAGAGACGCCGCGCAAACGAGGTCGCCTTCATTCTCGCGCGATGCGTCGTCAACAATCACGACCATCTTCCCCTTTTTGAAATCCCTGACGGCATCTTCAAACGCCGAAAACTTTAAAGCCATTTTTTTAGTTTTTCCTCCGTAAGACCTTCCTTTTCTTTTTTCAGAAAATTTACGGCATATCTGGAAATAACGTCCGCCTCGAAGTTCACCGCATCCCCTTCCTTTCTTTCCGAAAAATTCGTCCGTTTCAGGGTCTCCGGAATAACGTTCACCGAAAAACTGTTTTTTCCGATTCCTTCAACCGTCAGCGAAACGCCGTCAAGCGCGACCGAACCCCGCTCGGCAATAAAGTCCGCGAACTTCTCGCTCAAAGTGAAACGGAACTTCCTGAACTCCCCGTATTTTTCTATTCCGGAAAGACGGACGGTGCCGTCCACGTGACCGGTTACGAAGTGTCCCGAAAAAAAATCGGACGGTTTCACCGGAAGTTCAATGTTAACCTCCGATGCCTGCGCCAGGTTCGTGAGTTCTTTCGTTTTAGGAGCGACCTCAAACACAACGGCGCCGGAGGAAACATTTACGGCTGTCAGGCAGACGCCGTTTACGGCGACACTGCCGCCTTTTACGAGGCCTTCCGTATCCATTTTTACAGTCACGGAATTCATCTTCCATCCTGTAATTCTGCCGGTGCTTTTTATTATTCCCGTAAACACTGTTAAACCCTCAACCCGTGAAAAATAAAATTATCATCCGCCCGCAGAATTTCCCATCTCTTAAAAACAACCGCCTGTTTTACAAGGTCTTTCCCCCTGCCCGAAACCGCGCCAACGGCGTCTTTCCCGCCAAGCACAACTGGCGCGAAAATAAAAAAAATTTCATCAACAAGGTCTTCATCGAAGAAGGAACCTGCCAGTTCTCCGCCACCTTCGATAAGCACCGTATAGTAGTTTTTTTTAAGAATTACTTGAAGTAAATTCTTAAGGTTTTTAAACCTCAGGATTTCCGGCTCTTCTCTCATTGCGGCAGGAAAATTTATTCTGTTTTTTGAATCCGTTGCAATGAAAAAAGGGCGTGAATTATCCACAGGTTCTGAACAGGCGGCAATTCTTCCCGTGTGCGTAATAATACACTTGTCGGGCCGGCCAAGCGGGTGCCGCTTTTTGTTCAAAAGATACGGCAAAAGAGACGGCTTGTCCTGCCTATGCGTCTTGCCGCCGACCAGCACCATATCGCTCGCGTATCTCAACCCGTGACCGAATACCCTTGCTTTTTTATTTGTTATCCATTTTGAATTCCCCGTCCTTGTTGCGATTTTGCCGTCCAGTGAAACGCCCTCTTTCAGCATAACCCACGGCCTTTTCCTTTCAAAAGCGGAAACAAAACCCCTGTTCAGAAACCTGCACTCCCGCCTGCAGACGCCGAGCACAACTTCAACATTATGCGCTCTCAAATATCTAATACCTTTCCCCGAAACAAGCGGGTTCGGGTCTTTCATTCCGACAATTACTTTTTTTATTCCCGCCCGGACGATTTCCGGAGCGCAGGGCGGCGTCTTGCCGTGATGGACGCACGGCTCAAGATTTAAAATCATCACGGAACCCTTGAGAGAGACCTTTGATTTTTTTATCGCATCAATTTCTGCGTGGATGCCCCCGAAATAATGATGCCAACCCTGTGAAATTATCCTGCCTTTTTTGTAAATCACCGCGCCCACCAGCGGATTGGGAGAAACCCTTCCCGTCCCTTTTACCGCCAGCTCAACGGCTTTTTTCATCAATTTTTCTTTATCCATTCTGCTTCCTTATCAGGGCGGCGGGAGGGTGGCGTCCATAAATAAAAAAGTCCCGAGACCTTCAGGACTGCGCAACCTCCTCCCCTCCGGACTTTATAAATTTTCCGGGAAAATGACCGTTGTCTGACGGGGCTGTGTGAGCGAGGTGTTTTGCTCTCGCCCGCAGCGAACCCAGAGCGAGCCCTCTCACGTGAGCGTCCCCGAAAGGCAACGTCATTTTCATTAAATTCCTCGCTAAAAATAAAAAAATCCCGAGACCTTCGGGACTGCGCAACCTTCTCCCATCCGGACTTTACCGTCGGCACCGGAATTACGCCGGTTCAGTTAACCGGGGTCAGTTCTATTTTTGATGGAAAATCGGGTCGCCTCTATTTTTGCTTTGTACTCTGCCAAAAATAGAAGCGACCCATTTTCCATAGAGCTGACCCCATAAACTCGCGGGCTTTCACCGCCGGTTGAGAATTCCACTCTACCCCGAAGGTTTATCCCGTCAGATACCTAACGGGACTGTTTTCATATTACAAAATTTATCTGCAAAAGGTCAAATATTCTGTCCGATGTATTTTTCAATTTTTTCACGGGCATGTTTTCTACGCCAAGCGTCTCTGGAATCGAGCAATAAACTCCACACTCTGACCGCATTCCTGTAATCGCCCTGTATTTCGTAAATTCTGGCGAGGACACTCTTTACCAGTTCCGGGCAGTCGGGAAAGTTTATTGCTTTCTCAAGGTAAAACACCGCGGCTTTCTCCCCTTTATTTTTGGTCATTGTAATCGCCGAAAGATAAAGACCTGCCTGGTAAAATTCCGGCCTGAAGCCGAGAGCGTCGGTAAGGACTTGAATTGCCTCATCTTCTCTTTTCTGAACCCACGCTAGAGCCGACGCCGAAAAAGTGACGGCAAAGTCAAAATTCCGGTCGAGACGAGTACACCTTAAGGCGTAATGAACCAGATTCCTGTGTTCGGAAAACTCCGGGAAGGACCTTTTCCCCGGTGGGCCTTTTAACCCGTCAGACAACTCGTCGTCGGGAACTTCGCCATAGTACTGGAGCATCTGAATGAAAGCAATGTCCGCTGCAATCCGCCTGTGCCCGAACAAAATCGGCCAGAAGTCCTGGTAATGAGCAATCTCCGCAAAGGCATTTGAAAAAAGAGACGTGTTTTTGAAACTAAATTGTTTACAGGTTTTAATCTGAAAAAAAATGCTGAGCAGGAAAAATAAAAGCGCCGCAATCCTGGTCATCAAAATTCTTTTTTCTCAAAAATGACGGCCGCCAGACACATAACGGCGAGGGTGTAAAAGATAGCGTAAAGCGCCGCAGGAGCGACGCCGACGGACGTTAAAAAGCGGCCGGCGACGTAATCCTGCAAATTCAAAACCGTGTAATTCGGTAAAATCCATCTGAAAACCTTCAGAACGGCCGTCACGGCGGAGGGAAGTTTTTCAGCCAGAAACTCAATTTCCCCGAGGATATGGCCCGCTATCCATATTAAAAACGAAAAAACAAATGCGGATGCCTGACTTGTGCAGGCGAGCGAGACAAGAACCGCAACCGCCGTTATCATTGTGATTTTGAGAAATATAAAAAGATAGCAAAGAAAATAAAATCCGGAGAGCTCCGCTTTTTTAAGGACGAGCAGCAGCGTAAGCAGGGCTCCCATCGCGGCAATTTCAAGAGCGGCGGCAAGGACGATTCCTGCAAACCTTCCGAAAAGATATTCTATTCTTTTGACCGGCCTTGTGAGGGGAAGATAAATCGTTTTGTTAAGACATTCCAAAAGAGCGACTTTTATCGCAAAAAATAAAACGGTTATGAGCGAAAAAAACTGAATGGCGCCTAAACCTATATCCTGTATCGCTCTCGTCTCGACAATCTGGGAAAGACGTGAAAACACGAATGCCGAAACAAAAACAAGAATTATAAATAAAACCGAAAGTGAAAAAGAACGGCTGCGGGCATTTTCTTTCAGCGTATATCTGGCAACGTTAAAGACCGCTTTCACAGAACAGCCTCCAAAAATTCTTCTTCCAAACGGCCCTGGACAACTCCGACTTCACGCGCGATTTTGCCGTTTTTTAAAATCCCCGCGCGGGTTGCGACTTTTTCCGTCTCGGCAATGAGATGCGATGTCAGAAATATCGTCTTGCCGGAGGCGTTCAATTCTTTTATATAATTCCTCATCTCCGCTATGCCGACGGGGTCAAGGCCGGAATACGGCTCGTCCATTATCAGAATATCAGGGTCGTGCAAAAGGGACTGAGCAAGAAGAATCCTCTGCTGCATTCCCTTGGAATACTCTTTGATTTTTCTCTTTACAAAATCCGCCAGCGTCAGAAATTCCATGAGTTCGCCGATTTTCCTTTGTCTTGCTTTCTTCCCCATCCCCGATAAAATCCCCATCAAGTCCAGAAGTTCCATGCCCGTGAGATCCGGAAAAAGGTACGGGCTTTCGGAAACGTAACCGATTCTGCTTATCACCGAGGGCGTTAGTTTCTCTCCGAAAACAAAAATTTTGCCCGAATCAGGGAAGATAAGATTTAAAATCAGCTTGACCGTCGTCGTTTTGCCGGCTCCGTTCAAACCGAGCAAACAGTAAATCTCGCCTTTGAATATGTTCAGCGTAAGCCCCTGAACCCCGACGGTTACTTTTGTCTTAAAAAAATGATTCTTCCTGTATCTTTTCGTGACATCCGATATTTCTATCGCTTTTTCAGACATTTATTCCTCGTATGCAGTGATGGCCGACAGCGCCGCTGCTTCTTCCGCAATTTTCTTGTTTGAGCCGGTTCCTGTTCCTGCATTTTTTTCGTTTATCCTTACGTTCACGATAAATTTTTTCTTGTGCGGAAGGCCTTCTTCCGAAACGACTTCATACCGCGGCAGAAACCCGAATTTTTTTTGAACAATCTGCTGTAGACGGCTTTTTGAATCCAGCCGGTCGGACGCCTGTTCTATTTGAAAATAATTTTCAATGAATTTGGCGATCTTTTTCCACCCGCCGTCCAGGAAAATGGCGCCGGTCAGCGCCTCAAAAGTATCGGCGAGAACGGATGTCTGCAGAGAAACATCGCCCTCGAATGAATCGCCTATTTTCAGGAAACTGTCCAGACGCAGTTCCTTCGCAATCCGCGCAAGACGTTTAGTGTTTACCAGATAAGAGCGCATTCTCGTGAGCATTCCTTCGGAAGCGCCGGCAAAAATATCGTACAGCCGGCGTGAAATATAAAGGTTTAGAACCGAATCGCCGAGAAATTCAAGCCGCTCATTCGACTCGTCAATCTTACCTTTCTGAAACGCATACGTTTTGTGGGTGAAAGCCTTTTTGAACAGCCCGACATTGTTTACCTTAAATGTAAGAATCCTCTCAAGATTGTGCAAATCCTGCGTCCTCATACTGTTTTAGCTGCTTCTTATGATAGCCGGCCGGCGCCGGATTGTCCGCCAGATATATGACACGCAAATATTCTGCGTTGCACTCCCTTCTTACGAAGAAACTTTTGAATTTACATACTCAATCGCTTTACCGACGGTATCAAGTTTCTGCGCTTCCTCATCGGCAATTTCAAGACCGAATTCATCTTCAAGCGCCATCACGAGTTCCACCTGGTCCAGCGAATCGGCTCCCAAATCATTTACAAAATTCGCATTGGGCAAAATTTTTGAAACATCCACTCTCAACCTCTCCGCAACAATTGCCTTGATTTTTTCTTCAACACTCAGTTCCGCCATCTTATCCTCCCTTTAACCCTTTTTTCACATCACCATCCCGCCGTCGACTCTGACGACCTGCCCTGTTACGTAAGCTGAATCCGACGAACACAAAAAACACACGAGATTCGAAACATCTTCCGGACGGCCAAGCCGCTTCAGCGGCACCGCCTCAAGCATTTTATTTTTTACCTCTTCCGTGAGTTTGCCGGTCATCGCCGTCTGGATAAATCCGGGGGCAACGGCATTGACCCTCACATTCCTTGATGCCAGCTCCTTCGCGAGGGTTTTGGTCAAAGATATAATACCGCCCTTCGACGCCGCATAATTCGCCTGGCCGGCATTCCCTATCTGCCCGATAATCGAGGCCACATTCACCATAACGCCGCCGGTCCTCATCATCGTCCGGACCGCCGCTTTTGAACAATTAAACACACTTTTCAAATTGATGTCAAGAACTTTATCCCAGTCCTCTTCTCCCATCCGCATAAGGAGAGCATCCCTCGTAATGCCTGCATTGTTTATCAATATATCAATATGTCCGAATTTGTCAAGAATTTCCTTGAATTTTGCAAGAACCTCTTGGAAATCCGAAACATCAAACGCTTTATAATCACTCTTAAAACCCGAAGCCCGCAGTTTGGACGATGCTTCTTTTGCTTTATCTTCATTGATGTCAACAATAACCGCTGTCGCGCCGTTTTCCGCAAGTTTTCCGGCAATTGCAAAGCCGATTCCCTGCGCGCCACCGGTGACGACGGCGACCTTATCCGTAAATTCCATAGCACCTCCTTTTAGCATTTATCCGGGCTCCTGAAAATACCCTGCACGCGCGGGGCGGGGTCACACATATGGGTTTAACATTTTTAAGCGCTGTTTACAAGAGACAACGCATTTATTGTCTTCGCTTCGGGAACGATATTTTTAATCAGCGGCGACAGAATACTTTTTTCACCGCATTCGATAAATGTCTCTACCCCTTTTTCCCTCATAAATTGAACTCCGGAAACCCACTGCACGGGAGAAGCAATCTGATTTTCAAGCGAATGCAGTATTTCTCCCGACGTTTTTTCGGCGACGCCTCTGAAATTGGAAACAACCGGGAATGCCGGGTCGCTGAAATAAAAGTTCAAGAGTTCTTTATTACACCTTTTCTGAACCGGCCTCATCAGTAAAGAATGGAACGGAGCTTTAGCGCTTAACGGAATAACTCTTGCCTTTGCGGTGTTTTTTAATTCTTCTATGGCTTCCGCCGTTCCCGCGACAACCGTCTGCTTTTTGGAATCGAAATTGACCGCCTCTATGAATTTGCCGCCGAGGGAAATCCTCCCGCACATACTTACGACTTCTTCCTTTGCAAGACCGATAACCGCCGCCATCGAACCGGCAGGAGAGAACTTTTCCATCGTCCGGGCGCGAATCACGAGGAGTTTCAAAGCAGCGCCCAGGTCCAGACAGCCCGCGGCGTAAACGGCGCAATACTCGCCCAAACTGTGCCCCGCCGCAAAAAGCGGCTCTTTCCCGAGCGCATCTTTTATGATGGAATAAACCATTATGTTTGTGAGAAAAACTGAAAGATGCGTGTTTGTAATTCCTGAAAGTTCTTTTTCCGGACCGTTAAACATAACATTTTTTATTGCCTTCCCGAGAATTTTGCACGCGGAATCCAGAACCGCCCGGGCCTGCGGAAATTTTTCGTAAATATCCCTGCCCATGCCGACCCGCTGAACACCCTGTCCCGGAAAAACAAAAGCGAATTTATTCAAAACTCTGCCCCGTACAAGTCGTATACAGCCCTGGAAAATGACTGCCGTCTACCGGGGTCGGCGAGGGCAGCGAGCGGTTCTTGGCAGGCGGGGCTGTGTGAGCGAGGAGTTTTGCCCCAGCCCGGAGCGAACCCAGAGCGAACCCTCTCACGTGAGCGTCCCCGACGGCAAGACCGCGAGCGTCTCCGGAAGCGTTTCGTCCGCCTTGGTGGGACAACGTCATTTTCAACCACAATTCCCCTATAATTCCATAAGAACCGAATACTTTTTTATTTCACGGGCAATTGTCTCGTTTAACCGCGCCGCAATTCCCGGCTCAGCCGATATTACGGCATTCATTATGGCTTTCTCGTTGGCAATGCCGTGGGTCACCATGACATTCCCGTTTAAGCCGACAAGAAATGTTGCGCCGTATTCGCTGTAATCAAATCTCTTAAAAAGTTTTTTGGCAAAACCGACGCTAAGCCTGCTTATAAAAGAGTCCTTTGAACCGGAACCGAAACTTTTCCTGACCGCGCCGGCGAAACCCTCCGCGAATTTTAGAAGAATGTTTCCGACAAAACCGTCGCAGACAACGCAATCGCACTTCCCCGAAAGAACATCCCCGCCTTCAACGTTGCCCACAAAATTCAGGTCCGACTTCTTCAAAACATTGTTTGCCGCAACAACGGCATCCGTACCCTTGCTGTCTTCCTGGCCGTTTGAAAGAAGCCCTATTCGCGGTTCGCTTATTTTAAGAATTACCGAGGCGCAGATACTCCCCATAAGCGCAAACTGGCAGAGCTGCTTCCAGTCGCAATTCGTGTTGGCTCCTGCGTCCAGAAGGACAAACGGTTCTTTTATCCCCCGCGCCATAACCGCTATCGCAGGACGGAGAATGCCCGGAATTCTCTCAAGCACAATAACCGCCGCGGCCATAAGCGCGCCCGAATTGCCGGCGCTGATAAAAATAGAGGCGGGATTTTCTTTCAAAAACTTCATTCCGACCATTATGCTTGAATCAGGATATTTTTTGCACGCCCGGGCGGGCTTATCATCCATCTTTATAACCTGCGAAGCGTGGACAATGTGAAGCCGCGGGTGTTTGAAGCCCCTTAAAATTTTTCTTATTACCGCGCCGTCCCCCACGAGGTAAATTTCGGAAGAAACATTATCCAGGGCGCTGACAGCGCCGGCAACCTGGGCATGAGGGGCATTATCGCCGCCCATCACATCAAGAACAATGTTGCCCATTACTTTTTGCGTTTTGTCTCTTTGATTTCGCTTCTCGTCTGGATAACTTTTTTATCCTTGTAAAACCCGCAGTAAGGGCAGACGGTGTGCGGAGAAATCAATCTCCTGCACTGCGGGCACGGGACGAGGGGAACGTCAATGCTCCTCATCCACGAAGCCCTTCTCCTTCTCTGTTTCGCTTTTGATGTCTTCCTTTTTGGATTCGCCATTTTTTTTCTCCTGTTAAATAATTTTATCAACCATCAGGCTTATCATCAGCTCCTCGTTGGTAGGTATAACAATCACCTTTACGTCCGAGTTGTCTGCGCTTATAACTCCGCCGGCGCCGTTTTTTATTTCTTCGTTCTTTTTCAAATCGATTATTATCCCAAGATTTTCCAGATTTTTCAAGACCTCTTTGCGGACGGCGGGTGAATTTTCGCCGGCGCCGGCCGTAAAAACAACCGCATCCGCGCCGTTCAGGACGGAAATATAACTGCCTATGTATTTTTTTATCCTGTAACAGAACATCTCGAAGGCGAGAACTGCCCTCTCATTGCCCGCCTTGATACTTTTCAGTATTTCCCGTATGTCATTTGAAACGCCGCTTACGCCGGCAAGACCGCTTTGCCTGTTCAGAACCGCACCCATCCTGCGAATATCCAGTTCTTCCTCCATCATAATGTGCAGAACCGCGGCGGGGTCAATATCTCCGCAGCGCGTTCCCATCATAACCCCTTCAAGCGGCGTAAAACCCATTGATGTATCAACGCATTTTCCTCCTTTTATCGCCGAAAGTGAGGCGCCGTTTCCGAGATGGCCCGTAATAATTCTGGATTTTTCTCTGGGAATTTTCAGCATTTCAAGCGCCCGTTCCATCACATAGTGATGGGAAGTCCCGTGGAAACCATATTTTCTGATCAGATGTTTCGCATAATATCTGTACGGAATCGCATACATAAAAGCAAAATCGGGGATTGTCTGATGAAAAGCGGTGTCAAAAACGCCGACGTTCGGAACACCCGGCAAAAGGACCTCGATTGCTTCGATTCCCTGATAGTTATAAGGATTGTGAAGAGGCGCCAGTTCAAAAGTAACGTCTACAAGATATTTTTTTACCTCTCCGTTAATCACGGCCGGAGCCGAATATTTTCCGCCGTGGACAATTCTGTGACCGACCGCTTTTATCTGTGTCTTGCCGGTTATAATCTTATTTTCCGGAGATAAAATGAAATTTAATATTCCCTGAACGGCAACCCTGTGATTTTTAATTTCCGCGACCTTTTTGATTGACCTTCCGTTAATACAGTGCCTGTGTTTGATTATCGCCCCGGGCGCGCCGACTTTTTCAACAACACCTTCCGCAAGACAGGTCCCGTTCTTTGAAACAAAAACCTTGTATTTAACCGAGGAGGACCCGCAGTTTAAAACGATATTAACCTTGTCTTTATCCTGTTTAGAAAATTTCTTTTTCACGACATTTTGACAACAGGATAATTTATATACTTCCACCTGTTAATCCCGTTTTTCTTAAAGAAAAACAAAATTTCCCTTTTTGCCGATTCGGGTGAATCGCTCGCGTGAACAGCATTATGGCGTCCGTCTCTCGCGAATCTGCGCCGGATTGTTCCCTTCTCCGCCCGGGACGGATTCGTCGCCCCGACAAGTTCTCTGAGTTTTTTTATTGCGCTGTTTCTGCGCAGAACCATTACGATCACGGGATTTGATGACATAAAATCCACGAGGGGCCCGTAAAAATTCTTCCCGCGGTGCTCCGCGTAAAACCGCGAGGCTTTTGCTTTGTCCATCCTGAGCATTTTCATCCCGACAATTTTGAAACCGCCTTGAAGGATTTGCTCTATTATAAGCCCCGTTTGATTTTCGCACAGAGCGTCCGGCTTTATTATGCAGAGAGTTTCTTCCATATCTTATTCCTTACCAGGGCGGTGCACATCACGATAGGCAGGAGGCGCGGCGTTGCCTGACAAGCCCGTCAGTCCGAGGGTCTCTGCTTTCTCCCCGCAGGACTGCGGAGCGAGCCGCCTTTGTAGGGGACAGCTCTCTTTGAGAACTGTCCCCTTCCATAGCATGCTTGGAAGACAATGCCGTGTCAACATATCTTATTCCTTACCAGGGCGGCGGGAGGGTGGCGTCCATAATATATTACTCCAAATTGCCGCCGGAAATAAATTCGGCAAGCGTTGCCGCCACTTCGCTCGTCCCCGCCTTTCCGCCCAGATCGTAAGTGAGGGTCT
>JBDRMV010000029.1:0-4539 GCA_043811795.1 bacterium
CGGCGGGGCACCGTTTGCAAGTATTTGTTTTTTGTGGTATGCTGTTAGCAAATGGATGCCGTAAATGTAATCTGGTATCAGGGCGCCGGTTGCAGCGGTTGTTCTGTTTCGGTTCTTAATTCGGTAAGCCCCGACATCAAAGAAATTCTTCTCGCGGAACTTGTCCCGGGTAAATCCGTGAATCTCATTTTTCAGCCGACCGTGATGGCTGCCGGCGGCGAACTCGCCGCAAAGGTTCTCAGGGACGCTCCGCAGAAACCCGGTTACGTGCTTGTCCTTGAAGGCGCTCTGCCTGCGGGAGAGATAGGCGAGAAATTCTGCGGGCTTGTTACGGATTCCATGGCTGTTATTGCCCTGGGCTCCTGCGCTTCATTCGGCGGAATTTCCAAAGGAACACCCAACCCCGCCGGCTGTTCTTCGGCGGAAGTTTGTCTTAAAGAACACAAAATTGAAAAACCCTTAATTAATATTCCTGGTTGTCCGTCGCATCCGGACTGGTTTGTCGGCGCTGTTTTTCATATCCTCTACAAAGGAATTCCCGAACTGGACGCTCTCTCACGCCCGAAACTTTTTTACGGCGGGCTGGTTCATGAAAACTGCGAGAGACGTCCGTATTTTGATAAAGGAAAGTTCGCTAAATATTTCACCGACGAGGGTTGTCTTTTTGAACTGGGCTGCAAAGGCCCTTATACCAATGCGGACTGCCCTATACGTTCGTGGAACAATAAAATGAACTGGTGCGTACAGAACGGTCATCCCTGTATCGGCTGCACGGAGCCGGAATTTCCCGACGGCCTGAGCCCTTTTTACAAACCGCTGCTTAAAAAATGAAAAAATTGAAAATTGATCCTGTGACAAGAATTGAGGGGCATCTTCAGATTGAACTTTCCATAGAAGACGGCATAATAAAAGAAGCCCGCGCCGGCGGGCCGATGTTCAGGGGAATCGAGATTATTCTCAAAGGCCGGCACCCCCTCGACGCCACGCGGATTACGCAGAGAATCTGCGGGGTCTGTCCCACGTCGCATTCAATGGCCAGCGCGAGGTGCCTTGACGATGCGCTGGGGATGACCGGTAAAATTCCTCCCAACGGAGAACTGATACGCAATCTTCTCCTGGGGTGCAATTTTATACAGTCGCATGTCCTTCATTTTTATCACCTTGCGGCGATGGATTATGTGCGGCTGCACAACGGTGTGGAAGCGGGGTTATTGAAGGAGGGATGGGGCCCGTTTTTCCCCCAGCACGAGGCGGATTATAAACCCGGTAAAGAAGAGACGCTTCGGTTGCTCCATGACTACATAAAAGCGCTGGATATAAGGCGTCAGGCGCACGAGATGCAGGCGATATTCGGCGGCAAAATGCCTCACCAGGTGGGAATCATCGCCGGCGGGGTTACGATGAAGCCGACCGCTGATAAGATTGCCGATTTCCGGTTCCGCCTTTTGAGAATAAAAGATTTTATCGAAAATTCATATATCCCCGACGTGCTGACGGTTGCCGGATGCTATCCGGAATACTGGAAAACCGGCGCCTCCGCCGGGCATTTTCTCGCTTACGGCGCCCTCGACGGGCTGTTTGCCGGCGGGGCGGTAAAAGAAGGTAAACTCGAAAAGTTAAACACGGGAGAAATAACCGAATCCGTAAAACATTCCCGTTTTAAAGACGGTGAAACTCTCCATCCTTCGCAGGGTAAAACAGAACCCCAGCCGGAAAAAGACGGGGCTTATTCATGGGTTAAGGCGCCTCGCTACGGCGGGTATTCATGCGAAGTCGGCCCTCTCGCCCGGCTCATGGTCAATTATTTGTCCCGGAATCCTGCGGTTATAGACGACATTGAGAAATTTTTAAAGGTCTCGGGGGCCCCGCCGGAGAATTTGAATTCAGTTCTCGGCAGGCATGCCGCGCGCGCTCTGGAGGCGCTTCTTGTGGCAAAAAAAATGGAAGAATGGATTTTAAAATTGGAGCCGGGGGGAGAGGCGGCCGCGCATTTTGAAATTCCGGCAGAAGGCGAGGGCGCGGGGCTGACGGAAGCTCCGCGCGGTGCGCTGGGACACTGGATAAAAATCAGAAACGGAGTTATCGGGAATTACCAGTGCGTTGTTCCAACGACATGGAACGCGTCTCCCAGGGATGATAAAGAACAGCCCGGACCGATTGAGACCGCGCTTGAAGGTTGTCCGGTTAAGGACACCGACAACCCCGTGGAACCGTTGAGAGTCGTGCGTTCTTTCGACCCGTGTCTCGCATGCGCCGTGCATGTATTAAACCGCAAGGGAAACGGGAAGGATTTCAGTGTCCTGTGATTACCGCAGTCGTAGGGCTCGGCAATATTTTAAGAAGGGACGAAGGCATTGGCGTGTTTCTGCTGAAAGAGATAAGAAAAAATAAAGAGCTGAAAAAGTTCGGGAATATCGAATTTATCGACGGCGGAACAGCTTCCTTTGACGCGATGTCAAATATTACCGCCGGCGACCGGCTGATTGTTATGGATGCCGTGAAGAGCGGCGGCGAACCCGGCGATGTGCATTTTCTGAAACCCGGAGATTTGAGCGAAGACGGGATGATAGACGTCCACCAGGCGGGTCTTTGCCGGTCCCTGAAATGGCTCGAGATGGAGGGACGGCTACCGGATGTTTCGATTTTAGGTATCGAGATTGACGACATCTCATGGTCGGAGGGCCTTTCCGACGGGCTCCTCGGGAAAGTTCCGCGGATAAAAGAAAAAGTGATTTCGGAAATAATTAGAATAATGAACGGAGAAAAATCGGTAACGGCTTAATGATTGTAAGCAGAGAAAAAACAAAAGAAGAACTGGCAGGGCTTCTGAAAAACGAAAAAAAGATATTTCTTGTGGCGTGCGGGGGCTGCGCCGAGGTCTGCGATACGGCAAGCCCTGCGGCAGTGGAGAAAAGGAAGGCAGAACTGAAAGAGATGGGCAAAGAAGTGACCGGTTCCGTCGAGATCGAATTTTTGTGCAACAGCAGTCTTTCTTCACTGCGGCTGACAAGGGTCGGCCGGCAGAAAGAAAAGTGTGACGCTATACTGGTTCTTTCCTGCGGCATCGGCGTTCAGGCGGTCGCATCAGTCAGCGGGAAACCGACGTATCCGTCCGACAACACGATTAGCATGGAAGGCGTTCAGGGGCTTTGGCCGGGTGATGAAAGGTGCGCCCAGTGCGGTGACTGCATGCTCGGATATACCGGAGGGATTTGTCCGTTTACCGCCTGTTCCAAAGGTCTTACCAACGGGCAGTGCGGCGGCGCCAAAGACGGCATCTGTGAAGTACAGAAAGGCCACGCCTGCGGATGGCAGAAAATATACGAGCGGCTGAAGGATACGGGGCGGCTTGATAATTTAAAGGAAATAAAAACGGGCAGAAAATTTTCAAATATGATTACGGACGAGAAAGACAGGAAATCTTTCCTTTACAGCCTTGACAATTCCGGAGAGGAAGGCAGAGAGTGAAGCTGAGCGAACTTTTCGGGCAGGGCAGATTTGTTATGACTTCGGAAGTCGGTCCGCCCAAGGGTTGGCAGACGGAAAAGATGCTTGAGGAAATTGAATGCGTCAGGGGGAAGGTTTCCGCCCTGAATGTGACGGACCTGCAGTCCGCCGCGATGCGTCTGGGCTCGCTGGTCACATGCCATATACTTCAGGATAAGGGTTTTGAACCCATACTTCAGGTTACAACGAGGGACAGGAACCGTATTTCGCTTGAATCCGAACTTCTCGGCGCTGCTGCTTTCGGAATAAAAAATATTCTCTGTCTTACGGGCGACCATCCGGTTATGGGAGACCATCCCGATGCGATGCCGGTTTTTGACCTTGATTCGGTTTCTCTTCTTCATGCCGCATCAACCCTTATGGGCGGGAAAGACCTTGCGGGAAACGAACTGGAAGGGGATGCTCCTGATTTCTGCCTCGGATGCGTGGTAAATCCCGGCGCCGACCCGCTTGAACCCCAGCTTATTAAATTAGAAAAAAAGATTAAGGCAGGCGCGCTGTTTGTCCAGACGCAGGCGGTTTATGAGCCGGATAAATTCGCTTCTTTTATGGAAGGGGTGCGGAAAGATGTCGGCGATATTCCCGTAATGGCGGGGGTCGTTCTTCTCAAATCGGCGGCCATGGCGAAGTTTATGAACAAAAACGTGGCGGGCGTGCACGTCCCCGACAAATTCATAGAAGAAATGACTTTTCCGAAAGGAACGCCGGTTGCAGAGAAAAAGAAAAAAAGCGTTGAAATAGGAATACGCCTCGTCAAAAAACTTAAACCGCTGTGTCAGGGAATACACTTCATGCCTCTCGGCTGGGACGACTGTGTTTCGGAAATCATAACTCAATCAAATCTACAGTAATTCACAGGAGGTCTGATATGGAAAAGATTATTGACGGAAAAAGTATTGCCGAGGCTCTCAGGAAAGAAATTACGGAAGCGGCGGGAAAGATGGAGACAAAACCTAAACTTGTTGCGGTTCAGGTCGGAGAGAATCCCGCCTCAAGGGTTTACGTAAACAACCAGAGGAAGGCGGCGGAAGA
>JBDRMV010000030.1:0-3303 GCA_043811795.1 bacterium
TGATATTTCCTTTATCATCAAACTGCGGAACCTTTACGGCATGGAACCAGCGCTCTCTTCCGTCCGCGCTTGTCATATGTTTAGTAATTTCCACAGGTTTGCCAGTTTTAAAGACAAGTTTGTCGTCTTCAATGTTTTTCTTGGCTTCTTCCCGAACCGGCATTATTTCATAATCGTTTTTCCCGATGACTTTCCCGCGTGATAATCCAAAGGCCTTTAAGGTTCTGTAGTTGACGATGACATATCTGCTCTTCAAATCCTTGAAAAAGATAGCATCCTGAGCGGATTCAACCATCCGTTTATATTGTTTTAGCTGTTCTTCCTTATCCTTAGTAATTAAAACACATTCTTTTTTTTCTTTATACAGGTTGTCCATTTCATTGAAGATGGCGGAAGTGACCATCATACTGTCTATAACTGCGGCGGTTTTTTTCTCTTTATTCAAAACCAGCAGAATATTTTCCCCTTTGTCCTGCATTAGTTTTAAAGCGTCTCTTGCCGAAACTGTTCCCGATACCGTCCCTACGGGCGTTACCGGGCAGTCCATCAATAATCTTGACGGCGGATAACCGAGAATATCCCGAAACTTTACTATCCCTTTTGTTTTCCCTCTTTCTTCTATTACCAGATAATCAGTTTTCTTATTTTTTATTAATTTAACCGAATCCCCAACAGTATGATTAGAGGGAACCTCTACGAAATTTTTCCCGGTTATATCTTTTACCCGTATCATCTTATTGTCCCATCCCGGTTCTAAATCTCTCTGGATATCCTCACTTTAATCTCACACTTAATGCTTAACATGCATTCTTCGCTCATGATAGCGGAGGTCTCATCAATTATCATCTTAACCAGAGCATCCCTGTCCGCC
This sequence comes from bacterium, assembly GCA_043811795.1. Classification (GTDB taxonomy): domain Bacteria; phylum CG03; class CG03; order CG03; family CG03; genus JBDRMV01. The sequence goes on from JBDRMV010000030.1 coordinate 872, forward strand.
CTCAGAAAGAGATGTTTTCTTATGAGTATTCCGTCTATTGCCCTGCTCCTGGGACGCACGAGTTCAAACTTATGCGCTGCAACGGTATTCAGCATCTTCAAAGCCGCCTTCGGACCTATGGGACATCTTTTACCGAGCACCAGAATGTCTCCCGCCGGCGGAATTTCAAAAGTTGACAATTCCATGTTCGCCAGCGACTTCTTGCTTTTAAAACAGACCTTTTTCATTTTAATTTCCTCCTCTTAAAATTCAGACCTTCAGCAGGTCATCCATTTTTTTCAGCAATTCAGCCATTTCAAAAGGTTTTGCCATGTACGCATCCGCGCCGTTCGCAAGAATTTTGTTTTTATTTTCCTCGGTATTATATCCCGTGACTGCAAGAATCTTCACTTCTTTGTTCCTTTTTCTGATTGTTTTGCAAACCTCAAACCCGTCCATACCGGGAAGCATTATGTCCAGAATTATAAGAGCGGGGTCATGCTCGTTCACCGCCTGACCCGCATGGAATCCATCCATCGCAGTAAATACCTTATACTTTTTTTTATATCGCAAAATCCCGACAATTGAATCTAAAACTATCTTATCGTCATCAACTATCAGGACTTTTATTTTTCCGGATGATTTCAATTCATTTGGAACAGGCATATTATGCTCAATAAGAAATTTTTTTAAGTCCCCTGCGCTTACTCTCCGGTGCCCGCCCGGAGTCGTAAACGCCTTTAGCTTTCCCTCGTCAATCCAGTTTGCAACCGTCGTAGGATAAACATCACATATTTTACTGATGTAAAAAGTCGTGTACGTTTTTGTATCGCTCTTCATACTCCCTCTCCTTATTTTCGTTGACTTACCTGCCCGTCCGGTCAGCGGGCGTCAACCGCTACAATTTTCATCTTACTGCTTTTACTGTTTATTGTGATTATACAGTGTTTCGGTGGTTTTGTCAAGGGGCAATGTTGCTCCTCTTTTGTCAAGAGCGAAAACGATGTTTACGGCGCAGGCGGGTTTACTTTGTCCTTGTGAATTTTAATTTTGTGATTTTCTGATTTTTGAAATATTAGAATCGGGAGTTCCTTCTTTCGCACACCCTTCGGATTTTGTTCGGATTTCTTTCAGGATTTTTCTGTGGCTCGCAAAAATCAAATGAGGCATTTTCCCGGGCGGGACAAATTTCGCCTCAAGTATTTCCCTGTTTGTTTTTATTTCTGTTTTTTCCGCAAAAACCTCGTAACCCACGACAAGCAGGAAACCGTGAACCCGGCTCCTGTACGTGTAGATTCCGATAAGCCGTTTTATTTTGCCTTCGATGGCGGTTTCCTCCCTGAGTTCTCTCAGGCAGGTTTCCTCGGAATGCTCGCCCGACTCTACAAAACCGCCCGGCAATGACCACCCCCCTGCGGCAGGTTCGAAAGCGCGTCTTATAATAAGAATTTCGCCCGAAGAATTCTTTACGACGGCAACGGAGACAGGCAGGGTATTATTGTAATTCACCCAACCGCACTCAGGGCACACAAGACGGTTCGCGCCGGCAATGTCTTTGATTTCTAAATTTGCCCTGCACATCGGGCAGAATTTAAAAATTTCTTTCTTTTCACTCATGCTTTCTTTCTCCTGAAATTTTTGCGGCGGCTTCTCCCGCTCAACGGAATATACCCCAAAATCGGGGCGGCCGGACTTGAACCGGCGACCCCCAGACCCCCAGTCTGGTGCCCTATCCATCTAGGCCACGCCCCGAATTGTTTTATTATAGCAAACTTCTCAAAAAAGTTTGTGAAAGAACAGCAACTGCATTAAAAAAACAAAACTGTAAATCAGTGTTGAAAAACCAATCATATTCGCAACATAATCTTTATTCTGCTTGAATTTTACAGCCAGAATATAATTCATGACGGCAGCCGGCAGAAAAACATTTGTAACAATAACTTTCATATAAAGAGGCGTTAAATCAAAAAAAAACAACAGCAGCAGAAAAACAAGGAAACCTCCGCCGAAACGGGCAACAAGCCCCGCAGCAACTTTTCTGTTTAATTCCCAGCGGGAATAAATCAAGGAAGACCCCGCAATAACCAGCATAAGCGGAATGGCGGGAATAGAGCAAATAAAAAATAATCTCCCGATAAATTCCGGCATTCCGGTATAATGAAGCAGAATTCCCGCCGCATAAGCATAAATCACAGGCAAGCCGAAAATATTTTTAAGACGATTCCTGACGGGAAGTTCGGGTGTTATCAGATAAATCCCGAATGTGAAAAGCAAAACCGCTATTGTGACGCTGTAAGAAGCGGCATAGGGAAAAGAGCCTGCGCCCCAGAAAAACAAATTCACCGGATAACCTAAATTCGCAGTATTTGTAAAAAGCACGGGGAGAAAAAAAACACCCCCTGAAATTCCAAAGAGCCTGAACACTACCCGCGCAAAAACAAATATAACGGCAA
>JBDRMV010000031.1:0-11103 GCA_043811795.1 bacterium
TTTAAGTCCTCGTGATTATAGTCGACCCCTGTGTCAATCACCGCAATAACAATGGAACTTGAGCCGGAACTGCCCGCAATATTCCAGGCATCCTCCATGTTTATCCCGTTTGCTTTGGTTAGACCCCACTGCGAGCCGTCCTGAAATTTCGGGTCGTCCGGAAATGCAAATAATTTTCTTTTCCTATTTTCCTGACAGTACAGCACCTCTTCAAGGCGCTCAAAAAAAGAAATTACCGTATCGGCTGTTTCGCTTTCGGGTATTTCCAGTTTCCACACGGATATTTCTTCTATAAAGCCCGAAACGGTTGCGCTTGACTGTTCAATTATCCGCAGTTGAACATCTTTTGAAACAAAATCCTTGAACTTCAGAAGAACTTCGCCGGCAAAAAGCGAAGAAATAGAAATTAAAAAAATAGAGATTGTGAGATTAAGCTGCTTAAGCAAGTTTTTTCCTTAAAAACACGAGCGAAAGACCCGTAAATAAAATGTTTGCAAACCAGGCGCCGATGAACGGGGGCAAAGCGCCGCTCTCGCCGAGAGATATTCCGAGCGAAAAGAAGCCCCAGTAAACGAAACAGACAAGAACGCTCAGTACCAGAGCCGCCACCCTGCCGACATGGCTGAAGAAAAAACCGAACGGGATACCTATGATGATAACAATCACGGCTGAAAAAGCCGATGAAAAACGCGCGTGGAAATTTACCCTTTCGCGGGCGGACGGGATTCTGCTCCTTTTAAGATTTTTTATGTGCCCGGCGAGCTGAATCATGCTCATTTCCTCAAACGACGCGCGGGCTAACAAAAAATCCGCGGGCGCCTGCGGAAAAGAAAATTTCTTTCTCTTAAACGCGGTTTCTTTTTCTAATTCAAAATCACCCGACAATTCCCTTTCGACACCGTCCGTCAAAACCCAGCCGCCGTCGTAAAAAAATCTTTTTCCGAAGACCTGCCTCAGCCCCTTGTTAAGATGCACATCAACGCAGAAGTTCTGTCCCGAGTTTTTCTCCGAATCAAAAAAACCTATGTAATAAAATGCCTTTCCGCCTGAGATTGGTTTTCCCTGCAGAATAATATTGAAATACCGTCCGTAAACGGGCTGATGTTTTTTCCCTTTGACCGCCGTGTCATAATAAACATACGCCGCTTTTGCGGACTTTCTGGCCACGCTCTCGTCGAACAATCCGAGTAAGAGAGAAAATGCAAGCCCCGTAAAAATAAACGGTTTTATAATTTCAATCATGGAAATACCCGATGTTTCAATCGCGAGCAGTTCGTTCCGCCTTTTCAGTTCCGTAACCGTTATGACCAGCGCAAGCAGTATCGCCATAGGCAGAACCTGCAGAATCCAGCCCGGCGTTTTAAGACCTATAAACATGAGAATCTTGAAAAGCGAGGAATGATATCTTGAAAAAATATCCAGCCGCGTAAGAACTCCCGAAAAAATAAAAATCAGGAGGAACCCTGCCGTGGCGATAAAAAAAACCTTGAAGAAATTTTTTAGAATGTATTTTGAAAAAATCTTCATTTTAGAAGAACCGCCCCCGCAGCGCAAAGCAGATTCGGAATCCAGCATGCCGCCGCAGAATTAATCCAGCCGTTTTCCGAAAGATTGAGAAAAAGAGTAAAACAGGCATAATACAGAAAAACCAGAAAAACCGAGAGGCCGATTCCGATAACTTTTCTGGGCGATTTAACCCTTATGCCCGCCATGACACCTAAAATCGCGAGGAAAAAACCGCTGAAAGCAAGAGAATTCCGCATATTATACTCCGCCTCAAGAATGCCTGATGGCAAACCCCTGTTTTTTAATTCCTTTATCCTTTTTTTCAACTGTGATGACTCAATCTGCGTAATCTTGTGCGTTTCCTTATAATCCGTTTCGGAGTCAATCGCAAATGAATACTTGTCAAACTTAAACGTTGTAAGTTTTCCGGCGGAAGAGGCGTCCCTCAAAAGCATCGTTCCCTTGGTTAGTTCAAGACCGGTGATGCCTTCCCGTCCGCCGCTGATAATACCGTCGCGGGCAAAAATCTGAATTTCCGGAAAGTTTTCTTTCAATTTGTAAATTCTTATATCCTCCATTCTGTCTTTTCCGATACTGTCAACAAAAAAAACATAATCGCCTATTTTTGAAAATGTCTTCTCCTGAAGTTGCAGGATGTTCTTTGAAAGAACTTTTCTGAGAGCGCTGTTCATCCTGCAACTGCTCTTCGGCGAAAGAACCGAATTTGAATACAGCAAAAAAAGCGAAACAATAAACCCTGTCGCGAGAACCGGTTTCAGAATGGCTCTCGGATTGATTCCGGACGACTGGAGAGCCAGTATTTCGGAATCACCCGCAAGGCGGCTGACCGAAACGACCCAACCCATAAGGAACGAGACGGGAATGACAAAAATGAACGAAGCGGGAATTCCCAAAATGAATATTTCGGCAATATCCAGCAGGGCCGCTCCTTTTACAAAAAGAGAAACAATAAACTGGAGGGCGTCATTTATAAGAAAAAGCCCTATAAGAATCAGGACGGATGCAAAAAAGACGGGAAAAAACTCTTTAAGAAAATATTTTGTGAAAACCCGCATTATTTAATTTAGCAAATTTTGATATAATAAAAAAGTAAACTGTTTATTAAAACTTACGTTGCAACTTCTATGCAGGCTGCGTAAAATTTTGAGAAAATATAGCGAGCGGTTTTTGGCAAGCGGGGCTGTGTGAACAACTGCAAGGCGGCGGATGGTGCCCCGCCACGGCGGACGAAACGCTGACGGAGCCGTCAATCCGAGGAGTTGACAGTATGCCCGCAGGATTGCCGGAGCCGAATGTGCGCCGTGGCGTGCGAGCCGCAGACGTGAGCGTCTCCGGAAGGCAGCTCCGCGCCGACGGACAGTGCTTGCAAGCAGTTTGGATACGATAAAATACTGTTTAAAAGTGGGGAGGTGGAATGATTTTTGCGGGGATTTCACTTATTTTAATCGTTGTTTTTGTTTTCTGGCTGGGATTGAACCCGTTAATCGGGGTGATGGTGGGTCTTCAGATGGCAATGGGCCTTAACCGGAAGGCGATTCTTAAAGAGGAATTTAGAAAATGGCTTTTTCACATTGTTTTTGTCATTACAACCCTGGCTCTGATTTTCCTTCTGGCGGAATATGTTTCCGGAGAAATTGCCGCTGTTGCCGCCCTGTGGGCGATTTCTTCGGCCGTATTCTCCTACCGCGAAAGCCGGTGGGTGATTCGCTCTAATTCCTCTCCCGAAAAAAAGTAAATCTTAACAAACCCCTGTTTTTTTCTATTCATCTTAACTTCAACTTTTGTGCCGAGGGCGCTTTCGAGTTTTTCGGCAAATTCCGGAATTTCCGCCGGACAGCTCCTCTTTTTTGCCCGGAGCCCGGGAGATGCCGTCTGCTCAACATCCCTGACGGAAATGTGCTCTCTTATGATTTTTGTGATTAGATATTTAATTCTCCTCCCGTCATTTATGGCCGCAAGAGCCCTCGCATGTCCTTCCGTGATGCTTCCGTCCTCCAGCGCATTGACGATAACAGCAGGAAATTTCAGAAGGCGCAGAGTGTTCGCAACCGCCGAACGGCTCTTCCCCGTTTTTACGGCAACCTCCTCCTGAGTGAGAGCAAACTTCTTCATGAGATGGGAAAGAGCCCGCGCTTCGTCAAGGGGCATCAGGTCCTCTCTCTGAAGATTTTCAACAAGCGACAAAACCGCAATATTCTCTTCTGCGGTATCCCTGATTATTGCGGGAATTTCCTTGAGACCTGAAGCCTTCGCGGCGCGGAGACGCCTTTCTCCCGCAATCAATCTCCAGCCGCTGCCTTCGGGAGAAACGATAATCGGCTGTATGAGGCCGTCTTCCTTTATTGTCTGCGCGAGAGACAGGATGGAAGCATTATTAAATTTCCTCCTCGCCTGATATTTCGACGGTTTTATCTCTGAAACGTCAATTGAATGAATCCTGCCTTTTTCACGCACCGGTATCAGGGACTCAAGCCCTCTTCCGAGAACTCTTCTTCCCGCGTGCTCGGACACGGTTTTCCTTTTCATTTAATTCTCCTCCTGCCAGCATTTAATCCGGCAATTACCTATATCATCCCGTAAAAAAATATTTATTTCCGTAAGCTTCTTTTTTCCAAGAATAGCCAGACCGACCGCGCAAACCGCTTTGTGAGCGACAATCAGTATCTTTTCTCCTCTATGTTTTTTCCTTATCTCATTAAGAAAATTTCCGACCCTGTTTTTGAAAAGACCCCATGACTCGCCCCCGGGAGGCAGGTGCTTCCACGGCTCTTTCATCCACTTCCTGAAACGTTCTGGATACCTCTTCCGAAGCGCCGTTTCCTTCTGTCCCGCCCAGCCGCCGTGATTTATCTCAAGCAGCCGGTCATCCTTAAATGGGCACAGCCCGTAATTTGCCGAAATAATTTCCGCTGTTTTTTTCGCCCGTTTGAGCGGGGATGTGTAAACGACGGTGATTTTCTCGTCTTTCAGTTTTTTCGCTGCCTCACGCGACTGTTCTATTCCTGTTTTATTCAGAGGAATATCGCTCAGGGACTGAATCCTCAACTGGCGGTTCCAATCCGTTTCGCCGTGCCTCACGAAAAATATCTCCGTTTTTCTGAAACTTCTCGCGGCTGGCGGAAAAAAATGCTGTGAAATTCTGTATTTTTTACACTCATTTGTATTGAAATAGTCCCTGGAAAATTTTTTGGCAGAGATTTTTCCATGCTCTTCGGCATAATGCAGGAATGCCTGCAAAACCTCAAAACCCATCCGTCCGAGAGCCGAAAGATGCTGGTTTCTGTGTATCCTCTTACCGAGGTCAACCTGCGCGATACTGCCGACTCCGGCGAGGCGGGCAGTCTCAAGAAGAAGAGCAACCTCTACACCATAACCCGACGGGATTGAGATCTTCTTTAAAAGCCGGCGGCGAATCGCATACTCCCCCGAAAGCGGCTGCCTTATTTTCGAAAGTTCGGGATAAAAAGTGTTTATAAGCGGCCGCGCCAGAATTTCGGTGACCCTCCCGCCCTCGCCCTTTTTGATTTTACCCGATTCCACAAGAGGTCTTTCATAAAATGCCTTCACAAAACTTAATTTTCTGTTCAGAATAAGCGGCGCGGTTATTCCTATAACGAATCTTTCGGAAAAATTTTTTATATCACCGTCGATAAAAGCGATAATGTCGCCGCTGGTTACAAACATGCTTTTGTAAAGAGCGTTACCCTTTCCGCCATAATTCCTGAACCGTGGAAGAATGTTAGAATCCTTGAAAACCTTCGCTCCGGCATGGCGGGCAATTCTTCTTGTACCGTCGGAGGAGCCGCCGTCCAAAACTACCAGTTCGTCCACGAGGCGCATCAGTGTCTTTTTTATTCTGCGAACGATGGCGCCTATTGTGCCCGCCTCGTTCTTCGCGGGAATCACCACGCTGATTTTTCGTTTGCCCTTACTGGCAACAAGATTGCCGACACTGAAGTCCTTCCAGTCATATATTCTGCGCGGTTTCATCTGCTTTTCCTGATAAATTCCCTGGCAAGAGCCATGTAATGCTCCGAACCGACGGAATTTTTATCATAACTGAAAATATCCTTCCCGAAGCTCGGCGCTTCGGCAAGGCGGACGTTTCTCGGTATCAGCGTTTTATAAAGTTTGTCGCTGAAAAAACTCCTTATGTCGCCCGCAACCTGGTTCGACAGGTTGAGCCTCCCGTCGAACATTGTCAGAACCACACCTTTTATGCAGAGGCGCTCGTTAAACGCATCCCTCACATATTTCAGCGTGTTAAGCAATTTTCCAAGGCCTTCCAGCGCATAAAATTCGCACTGAAGCGGGATAAGAACGCTGTCGGCGGCTGTCAGAGCGTTCACCGTTAAAAGGCCGAGAGAGGGAGGACAGTCGATAAATATAAAATCATAAAAACCCCTGACCTTCTTTAATGCCACGCTCAACCGCAGTTCGCGGTTTTCCAAATTGACGAGTTCAATTTCCGCGCCGGTCAGTTCTTTCGTAGAGGATACAAAATCGGGCTGCCTGTCTTTTTTGAGAATCGCCCCGTCAATGCTTTCATTCAACAACACATCGTAAACCGTTTTCCCGTCTTCTCCGTACCCGAGACCCGACGTGCAGTTTGCCTGAGGGTCCATATCCAGCAGCAGGATTTTTTTACCCGATAAACTGAGCGCCGTTGAAAGATTTATCGCTGTGGTCGTTTTTCCGACACCGCCTTTCTGATTCGCAATCGCTATTATTTCACTCATTTTTTCATTTCTTATTCTATCACTCTGCAGGAGGCACGACGTTGCCTGACAAGCCCGTCAGTCCGAGGGTCGCTGCTTCTCCCCGCAGGACTGCGGAGCGAGCCGCCCTCAAGCGTGGGAAGGCAATGCCGTGCCAACATATCTTATTCCTCATCAGGGCGGCGGGGGGGTGGCATCCATTTCAATATCAGCCCCTGCGGATATTTTTTAATTTCATCCGGCTCTTTAAAAAAACTGCCCGCTTTGTAACTCTTTTTATAATAAAGAATTTTGCCGTTTCTTGCCGCAAGCCGGAAGGCATACTTCAGAAACTTTTTCCCGAAAGCCCGAGCTACCACCACATTATATAATTCCTCCGCTTTCCTCGCAAATTCCGCAACATCGCCGCTTATGATTCTCAGTCGTTTCAAACCGAGTTTTTTCTCTACATTCTTTAAAAATGAAACCTTTTTTTTATTCGATTCAACAAGGGTTACAGAAACCCCGGGCAGAAGAACCTTGATGGCGACCCCGGGAATGCCGGCCCCTGTTCCGACATCGCAGATTTTAAAGTCCGACCTGTTTTTCGGAACATCCGGAAGGATTTCGTCGAGAAAAAGCGCGGAAGTTATGACGGCCTCCTGCCACAGGTCTTTTCTGTCAAACGAATGAAGATTAAAATAATTCCCCCATTTTTCCAACTCTTCAACATACCGTCTCAAAACTCTGTTTTGAGCGCCGGTGAATTCCATTTCTTATTCCTTATCAAGATGGCGGGCGTCTTCGTCCGCCTGTGGCGGAAGGGTGGCAGCCATTAAAAGAGCCGCCCCGCAAAACCAGCTATTTTCTTCCGGCGGATTTGCTTCCGCAGGGACTCAATCTTTCCGGATGCCTCGCTTTCCCCTTTTTCCACGCAGGCAGCGAACCTCTTGAAGTTTGCCCAGTGAAATCCGGAAACGTCCGGACAAAGAATGAAATCCGCCTGTTTAAGCTGTAAATCCACCAGTTGATACGAAGAAATGGCATCCGTGCGGGCAAGAACATCCAGGCCCTTTTTAAAAGAAGGGATTATCCTCCTTTTAGGTCTCACATCGCAGGCAATCACGAAGTCGCAGTATTCCCTTATCGGTGAAATCGGCACGCTGTTGACAGTGCCCCCGTCAAGAAAAAAATCCCCGTCGATTTTGACCGGCGGGAATATCCCCTGAATGGAAGCGGATGCGAGAACCGCTTTTCTCAAATCACCTGTCCTGAAATCCGCCTCAATGCCCCGGCCGATATTGGTCGCTACTGCGCAGAACGGAATTTTCAGCGAGGAAAAATTTTCGGGCAGCGGGATTCCGGAAAACAACTTTTTCACCTGCTGTTCGGTCAATATAGACGGCCTTACCGCCGCCCTGTTTATAATGAAGAACTGTTTCGCCAGCGAGAGAACCCTACCGAAAGGCCTTTTCGGAACCGTTTTTGAAAAATAGCTGCTTATGTCCTTTATGCTATTCGTTGAAAAGAATGTTTCAATCTTTTTCCTTAATCTGCCCGAATCGGGATCTGCCGCATACATTGCGCCGACAACCGCACCCATGCTTGAGCCCGAAATGGCGTCCGGCACAATGCCGTTCTTCTCAAGTACGGATAGGATGCCTATATGAGCGAGCCCCCTCACGCCTCCGCCGCCCAAAGCGACGCCTATTCTGAATTTCCGCATCTCATATTCTCCTCAAAATGTTTCCCGTGAAACATTTTCAAACGGGAGCAGTTTTGTTTCCCATGAAACATTCTCAAACGAAAAACTATATAGTAATTATAAAAAAACAGCCGGTTTTTTCAAACGGTCAGGAAAGAACAATCCTCTTTATATTTGTTATTCCGCCTATCTTCTCGATTGAATTTAGTATTTTGTCTCCCGGTTTTTCGTCAAGTTTTATCATTGTAAAAGCATTTTTGTCTTTCTCTTTGCGCACAACATCCATTGAAGCGATGTTTAGACCCTCTTTTCCGAAAATCGTTCCGACTTTTCCGATTATTCCCGGAACGTCTCTGTTCGAAAACATCAGGATATTCCCTTCGAGAACAATGTCCGTCGCAAAACCGTTGCACTCAACGAGGCGGGGCTTCCCGAGAGAGACAATTCCCTTGGCGTTTATGCCTTCGGCGGAAATTTCCAGAAACCTGGAATAATCCTTTTGAGCGGGATTTTCAAAGTCATTCCACAGGATTTTTCTCTTTCTCGCGATTGCAACGGCATTTATTAAATTTACTCTTTCGTCAAGAATCCGGGAAAGCAGACCCGCAAGGAACGCCGACTTTATCGGGTTTATATCCCATTTCGCAATTTCCCCGCCATAAGTAAATTTCAGGTTCTTCAGGGAGTTCGACGCCTGAGCCGCAAAACTGCCGAGACATTCCGCAAGAGCAAGACATTCTGCAAATTCTTTCTTCGGGAAATTACCGGAAAAACTGAAATTACAGGCGGAAGAGGGGATTTCCCCGTCAAAGAATTTCTTCACATCCTCCGCCACCGAAAGAGCAACCTTTTCCTGCGCCTCAACCGTGGATGCCCCGAGATGGGGCGTTATTATCAGATTCCCTGCCGTTCTCAAGACCTCTTTTTCAAGGGGTTCTATTTCAAAAACATCCAGCGCGGCGGAGGCTATTTTCTTTTCACTTAAAATTTTAACAAGGTCGTTTTCGTTTACGATTCCGCCTCGTGAACAGTTCACCAGAAATGCGGTTTTCTTCATTCTGCTCATCGTTTTGTAATTTATAAGATTGACCGTGTTCTCGTTTTTCGGGACATGAACCGTTATAATGTCCGAATTTTTCAAAAGAAAAGGCAGGTCAACCATTTCTATCCCTGATTCTTTCGCATCCTCCTGCTTGACGTACGGGTCAAACCCGAGAATTTTCATTTCAAACGAGGCGAGGCGGCGGGCGACCTCCATTCCGATTTTTCCGATGCCGATGATGCCGGCTGTTCTGCCGAAAAGCTCAACCCCGATAAACGCTTTTTTGTCCCACCGCCCTGATTTAAGCGACCTGTCGGCTTCGGGGATTTTTCTCGCCAGGGACAAAATCAGCGCGACCGTGTGCTCGCACGCCGCAATTGTATTTCCCGAAGGCGCATTTATTACAAGGACGCCTTTCTCGGTCGCGGCCGCAAGGTCAATGTTATCTATGCCGACGCCGGCGCGGGCTATTATTCTGAGTTTCCGCGCCTTCTCAAGATTTTCACGCTTTATTTTTGTCCCGCTTCTTAAAAGAACCGCCTCAATTCCGCCCGAAAGATAACCGGATAACTCTTCCGTGTCCAGTTTCCCTTTTATGATAACTTCAAATCTTTTGTCTTTCAGAAGCGGGGTCAGCCCCTCTTTTGAAATGCTGTCGCAGACCAGAATCTTCATAAATATGCGGTAATTTAACTTAGTTTTTCAGAAGGGCTCAATAATCCATTCCCTGATCACCATCTTCTTCTTCTTTTCCTGGTGCTTCTTCTTTTTCTTTTACTTCTTCTTTTGCTTTTTTCTTTTTGCCGACGGAACAAACAAGACGGCCGCTTTCAATCAACGGTTCCATAGGTTTCCGCCACGCTCCTTTTGAGGTTGCAAAGTCATAACTCGTCCTGCCGCTTTTCGTTTCGTGGCTGAGGTCTTTCAAGCCATCTATCGATGAATAGGGTCTGTTGTCAATTATCAGGGTTGCCTTGGCTTTGGATATTCCGGGGAGCGCTTTCAGTTCGTCAAGCGATGCGGAATTTATGTCAACCGGGTTTGGATATAACTGCACATACAGCGCATTCTGGTCAACAACGTCCGTGCCGTCTTTAAGGGTAAAAATGTCCATTTCTATCAACGGTTTTATCGCTTTCTGCCACGCTCCTTTTGAGGTCGCAAAGTCGTAACTCGTCCTGCCGCTTTTTGTTTCGTGGTTAATCTGCTTCAGGTCTTCTATTGATTTGTAGTCGCCGTTTGCTTCGCGATAATCCACAATTCTTTCCGCTTTTGATTTTGAAATGCCCGGAATCTTCTTAAGTTCGTAAGCAATCGCCGTATTAAGATTGATTTTTACAAACTGCCTGCTTTTAACCTCTTTTTTCGCCTCTTTTTTTGCTTCTTTCCTCGCGGCCGCCGCCGGCACAGCAAAATAAGCGCCCAACACCGCACACAAACCCATCAAAGCAAACTTTCTCATTTTTTACCTCCCCGCCTTAAATTTCTCTTTCAAAAAACCACCTGCTTTTTTCAGCCGGTTTCATTATACCACAATAACCTTCATCCTGTCAAAACCGGATATGCAGGGTGTGCAGGGACTTACATAATCCTTAAACTCTGCTTTAGTTTTTTTCCAGCCTCTGCTTCTGTTCTTCAAGAATCGTAAACAGAATATCCGGGGCATCCGAAACTTTTGTTCGATAAATTCCAATAATTCTTTCAATTTTTCTGATGTTTTCCGGAATCCTCAATGTGAATTGCCTTCTGTAATCCTCTTCCGCATACTCCTTGTCAAGAACTTCTTTGAATAATTCTTTAAGGTCTTCATATTTTGGAATATACCCCGTAGAAGTTTTAACCGCATCGGCATTATTATGAACACGAAGTTCCATCCATTTCAGCCAGATGCGTTTATCTTCAATTGCATTCATATATTTCCCGTCTTTATCCTTCAAGAAATAATTGACGGAAAAAATAACAGGAGGATTATCCATAACCCTGCCGAAATCAAGATGATTATTTATATATTTGCCGAGAGGAATAGAGACAAAATCAATATTGGACATCGGCTGGAATACTCTCACTCCTTCTTTTCCCAGCGTTGCGGCCGTGGTTTCCGATTCCAGCGCCGCACCCATTGTTACTACTCC
>JBDRMV010000032.1:0-11691 GCA_043811795.1 bacterium
GCATTCCATGCGACAACATAGCGGTAATACGAGGTATTGGGCTGGAGGCCTGTTTCATTATAACAATAAGACACGGCATCGAAATTTATCTGAGTAACCAGATTATTCTGCGCGTTATATAATTTGTATCCGAGTTCGTCAGCCGTATCATACCATGACCAGTTAATCTGTGAAATGCTATCGGCTTCACCGGTCAGAGAAGGCGGAGGAGACGGCGGGTCTTCGCTGCTTTTCGGATAGGTCCAAGAGACGTTGTAATTTGCGTTTACATTGGATTCGTTGTCTGCCTCGTCGTATACCTTAATGGCAAAATAATATTTTGTTTCCACTGTCAGACCGGTAATTACAAGTGACTGTGTGGTTCCTGCGGGTAGAGGATCAGGAATAACAGCTCCGAAGTCCTCCACAGCATTAACTTCCGCATCGTCCCAGGTTTCTTCGTTTATATAAGAGTTGGCGGTGAGGTAGCGGATATCATAATAGTCGGCAGTGCCGGAATATCCGTCATCTCCCGATGCTATCCAGGTGAGTTTTATTTCGCCGAGGTTGTCTCCGGGAGATACGGCAAGGTCAATGATGTTTCCCGGATTTGTTGTATCGTCAGCGAGTGTCCACGCAGATGCTTCGTTGGAAATACCCGACCATAAAGGATTTTCGTCAGCAGCCCACATACGGAAATAATAATCAGTATTAGTTACCAAACCTGTGATTGTATAATTATGTACGGAGCCGGGGGTGAAAGATGTGGATATTACAATATAATAGTGACTTAAATTTTCGTCGGACTGTTCGGGGGAACTGAAAGTATAAGGGTAAGAATAAGTATATGCTATTCTCCATTTCCCGTTATTTACATATCTGCTCGTCCCGTCGTCTCCGGGCGCTGTCCACGTAAGGTCTATTTCCCCAATGCTTGCTCCTGTTATGGCGGATAAAGTGTCTATGCTCGCGGGGTTGAAGCCCCGCGCCAGCGCCTGACTACTCTCTAAAGCCGGCGACCAGTTCGGAAATTCATCCGCCGTCCATATTTTTACGTACGTATCATATCTGCCGCTTAAACCTGTTAAGGTATAAAAACACTGCGTTGACGGAACAACGGTTGTTGAAATTATTATCTGAGCCTGCCCGTAACCCCACGAACACTCATTATATGTGCCGAATTGAATAGCGAATTGTCCTCCGGTGATTATTCCCGCTCCGCCGTCGTCGCCGGGCGCTGTCCAGGTAAGAGTTAATTCCCCCTCATTTGTCCCGGCCGTTCCGGCAAGGTCGGTTATTGCTGACGGGCCTATGCCGTCCAGTGTTATGGTAGATGCTGTATTACTGAAAGAAGTGCCTATTCCGTCTCCATTAAATGCTCTTATTTTGTACCAGTAAGTCGTGTTGGGACTTAAAGCTGTGTCTGTACACGATGTAACAGTGTATGTATCCAAAAATACTTTTACTGTTGTTGTGCTCCCCATAAAATTATCCATTGAGCGTAGGATTCCCCATCTTGTATATGACGGATTACCGTTAGCCGACCAGTTGATTGTTACTGTGAAACTACTGCGGGAAACAACGCAGTTTCCCGTAGGCGGATTTGCGAGTGCGTATGAAGTTGCCGCTGCTGTTATGCTTGTTCCTGATTCATTGTAAGCCTCTACATATACCGATGTTGATATGTTTACGGAAAGCCCTGTCTGCGGCCAAAATGTTGTATTGGGGTCAAGGTCGGCCAGAATAGAATTATCTGACTGCCGCCTTACCCGATATCCGTCTTCCGCAGTGGCGCCGCTGTTTGTATCCGTCCATGACCAGTTTATTGAAGTTGTCGAAATGCCTGTGCCGGAAAGTGAACCGGCGGCGACAGGTGGCCCGGGCAGTGTTATTGTTGAAATTGTTGTATCGTAAGATGTGGGAAATCCGACGGTAGTAAATCCCATATTGTTATAAGCATGTATTTTATACCAATACGTAAGGTTGTTTAATAAATCTGCACTAACATAAGATGTGCTTGTGTAATTTTCATAATAATTTTTTATGGTGGTGGTGCTGTTGGCAAAATTATCCGGTGAGCGTAAAATTTCCCATCGGGTATATGATGGATTGCTGTTTTCCGACCACGAAATTGTTACCGAATAACTGCTTCGGGAGACAATGCAGCTTCCCGTCGGAGGATTTGCGAGAGTGTATGCGGATGATGCCGTTGTTGTGCTTGTTCCGGATTCATTGTAAGCCTCTACATATACCGATGTTGATATGTTTACGGAAAGACCTGTCTGCGGCCAATACGTTGTATCGGGGTCAAGTTCAGCCAGAATAGAATTATCTGACGGCCGCTTTACCCGGTACCCGTCTTCCGCCGTGGCTCCGCTGTTTGTGTCCGTCCAGGACCAGTTTATTGAAGTTGTCGAAACGCCTGTGCCCGAAAGTGCTCCTGCGGCGACAGGTGGCCCGGGCAGTGTTATTGTAGAAATTGTCGTATCAAAAGAAGCCAGTGAATCGTCGGCATTATATGAACAGATATGATACCAATAAGTTGTATAAGGGTTTAATTCCGCGCTTGTATCCAGAAAAGAGGTGCTTGTATAATTATCTATGGATTCTTTTAATGTTGTCGTGCTTGCAAAATTGTCTGCTGAGCGCAGGATGCTCCATTTAGTGTAAGGAGGATTGAAATTATTAGACCACGAAATTTTTACTGAATAACTGCTCCGGGAGACAACGTAACTTCCGGAAGGAGGATTGGCTTCAGTCCATTTTACATCCGAGGGGCCGGATGTAACCACGCCTCCCGCATTTACAGCAGCAGCATACGCCTGATAGGATGTGTTAGGGCAAAGCCCCGTATGGTTCGCGCCTGTCTGTCCGTTTCCGGTTAAGGCGGCGGTGTCAATTGCGAGATAAAAATTTCCTCCGACGGAAGAGCAGTAAACACGGTAACCGATTGCATTGCTTGAATTGTTCGTCCACGACCAGTTTATCTGCGTCGGAGATATTACCGCGCCGCCGAAATTTGCCGGTGCCTGAACTTTACCGCGGGAATTTCCGCCCATCGGCGCGGCGAACGTAAAAGATGAAGTAGCGAACCTCAAATCGTAATCTGTCCCAATGGCGCTATACGAGGAATAAGATATACACACCCTCCCATCGCTGTTTAAAGCAAGAGAATTATATTCTCCCATATCACGGGATTGATTGAGGTCACCGTCAACGATAGAGGAGTGCCAATCCGGACAACTGGAATAGTTAAGTCTAAACCATGTTGACGGCTCGTAATAAATGATATGCGGGATACCCGCTCCGTCAAGAGCGATTGATGTCCGTCCCGCTATTCCGGAATACACTGTTTTACTGCTCCAGGCCGATGCGGTTGTTGAAGAGTACCTGAGTTCCTTTGTTCCGCCGTCCAGGTAATGAGAAATATGGACATTCCCCGCTCCGTCCAGGCCGATGGATGAGTACATGCCTGTAAAAGATTCAGCGTCGGCAATTATGCCGTTGCTCCAGCCGGTTTCGGGGGTCTTCGTTACATAATAAAGCTGGTATTCCCCCGCGTCGCGCTGAAAAGAAATGTGGGGATTGCCTTCTCCGTCCAGAGCCAGTGAAATATGACCGGTCACGCCATCGGTACCCGCTGGTGTTATGGTTTCGGTTGACCAGGATATGCCTGACCACTGGGCGTATTTGATTTTTCCCGCATCCTCGTCAAAATAGGCAATATGAGGATAGCCCATTCCGTCAATCGCAATTGAACTGTACTTTCCTTTTCCGGTGGCACCTCCCGAATCTACTGTGGTTTGCCCGAAAGGGTCTATCCCCGATTTTTTTGCATATTTCAAACTATGAATTGAGGTATCAAAATAGGAAATATGCGGGTCACCATCTATATCTACTGCTATTGAGGGATAATCGGCGTTGGTGGTTACCGCTTCTCCGCTCCATTCCGTTCCATTCCATTTTTTGTATATCAGTTCATTTATATTGTCATCAATACAAACCAGATGAATATAGCCGATATAATCTATTGCAATTGATGTCTGTTTACCTTTCCACCCCGAAGAATCAACCAGCGAGGTGTTCCAGTCCGCCCGTAAAAGAGCGGGGCGGAGGCAGAAAATAACTGCCGTAAAAAGCGGGACAAAACCTTTTATTTTTTTCAACATCGCTGGTATTTTACCTTACTCTATTATAACCAGTGAATATTAAGAAATAACTGAAAGTCTGTCAATGTGATTTTTATCATTATTTTGATTTTGGGTTTTCCCGTGCATTTTATATAATAAAACGATGAACAGAAAAGCGGTTTTGCTTTTTTCGGGGGGGCTCGATTCATCCCTTGTATTTAAGATTCTTGAAGAGGATGCTGAAATTTATGGGGTTGTTTTTTCAACGCCTTTCGTTGACATTCCAGAAAATGTTTTTAATCTTGCCGCATCCATCGGACTCCCGCTCCTCGCAAAAAAAATAGGCGGGGAATACTACGACATTCTTCTTCATCCGAAGCACGGATACGGGAAGGGCGTCAATCCCTGCCTCGACTGCAAAATTCTCATGCTGAAAAAGGCAAAGGAATATATGCGTGAAATCAGCGCCGGCTTTATAATAACGGGGGAAGTCCTCGGGCAGAGACCCATGTCGCAGAAAAAAAGGGACTTTATTATCGCCGAAAAAGAGACTGGCCTCGAAGGGCTTATCGTGAGGCCTCTTTCGGGTAAAATTCTTCTGCCGACCGTTCCCGAGAAAGAGGGCGCAATAAAAAGGGAAAAGATGCTCGCTCTTTCGGGCAGGAGCCGGAAAGTTCAGATGGACCTCGCCCGCAGGTTTAATATCTATGGTTATTCAACTCCTGCCGGCGGCTGCATTCTTGCCGATATTGCTTTTTCAAGAAGGGTAAAAGATGCGATTGCTCACGGTGAAATAACGGATGAAAAAGTTGAATTTCTAAAGTCGGGCAGGCATTTTCGTCTGAAGAACGGTTCCAAACTCATCATTGCGAGGAATGAAAAAGAGAGCGCCGGTTTGAAGAAAGCTTCAAAAAATTTTATTTTAATAGAACCTGCGGAGCAAACCGGCCCCGCCGCGGTCATCACGGATGAAAAAGATATTACACAGGCGCTTTCCTTTCTTGCGAGATATAACAAAAAAGCGGGCAAATTTTCAATCGCAAAGAACGGCGGTAAGACAGAAATGACGGCAGACCCCGCCGCGGAAGAAGAAATAAAAAAATATCTGATTTAGAATCTTGCAGCTTCTGCGCGAATTGCGTAGAAAATTTAGCGAGCAGTCTTTGGCAAGCGGGGCTGTGTGAGCGAGGAGTTTTGCCCGAGCCCGGAGTGAACCCAGAGCGAGCCATTCTCACGTGAGCGTCCTCGCTGGCAAAACTGCGAGCTGTTTGGTTGCCGCCTTACATTATTCCGCGGGTGCGCGGTAAATTCCGGGCGAAAGAAAGCCCTTATCTATGAGTTCCGCCAGGTTTTCCGGCTTCCTGCCGTATTCCAGCAGGAAGGCGTTTTCGGCTTTTTTGATTAATTCCGTTTCCAGTTCCCGCTCTTTTTTATTCACTGTTTTTGCGTCCGCTTTCAGGGTACCGGAAGGCAGCGTCAGAATTTCCGTTCTTCCGGAAGAAGTTCTTGTTTTGTAAAAATGCCACCACCAGAGGGCGGAGAGGAGGATAAGGAGAATAAAACCTTTTTTCCGCATAGTTGGGGACAGGTCTTGAAAAGCCCTGTCCCCTTCCTTATATTAGGGCTTTCATTTCCCTGACAGCTTTTTCAATTCCGACGAAGATTGAGCGCGCAATAATGCTGTGGCCTATGTTGAGTTCGTTCATCCCTTTTATTTTTGCGATTGCCCCTGTGTTTTCGTAGTTCAGCCCGTGTCCCGCGTTCAGTATAAGCCCAGAACTTCTCGCGTATTTTGAGGCAATTTTTATGCGCTGCAGTTGGCGCTGTCTCTCTTTCCCCGTGAGGTCGGCGTATCTGCCGGTGTGAAGTTCCACGCCGTCGGCTCCCGCTTTCTTTGAGAGCGCTATTAGTTTCTCGTCCGGTTCTATGAACAAGCTGACCGTTATTCCCTTTTTTTGCAGTTCGGGAATCACCCTAAAAAGTATTTTTCCGTGCTTTTCCACGTTCAACCCGCCTTCCGTCGTGAGTTCCGCCCTTTTTTCCGGAACAATGCAGACATCGTGAGGCCTTAATTTTTTTGCGAACGCAATGATGGCTGGGGCAAGAGCCATTTCAAGATTGAGTTTTGTCTTTATCTTGTTTTTCAGGAGGAAACAATCCTTTTCCTGAATGTGTCTGCGGTCCTCCCTGAGGTGGACGGTAATTCCGTCAGCTCCCGCTTTTTCGCAGAGGAGCGCCGCTTTTACAGGGTCGGGGTAATCCGTAAACCGCGACTGCCTGAGCGCAGCGACGTGGTCAATGTTTACGCCGAGTTTAATCTTCTTACATTCCAAGATAGTATTTTACGTAAAGCCAAAGAATGATTGCGATTGAAAGAGCAAGGATTTTGAGCTGCAGGTTTTTTTTCATCGTGCGGTCATTTCAGCGTCTGGAATTCCTTTTCTTTGTAAAAGATGACGAGTTCCTTCCTCAGCGCATCTTCGGAAATGTTTCTCATGAGTTTGCCGCCTCTCGCCAGGGCAATGGATGATGTTTCTTCCGAAACGACAATTGCCCATGCGTCGCTCACTTCCGAAATTCCGAGTGCCGCCCTGTGTCTTGTACCGAGGAGGCGGGAAGCGATTTGCTCCATTGTCAAGGGCAGTATGCAGGATGCGGCGACAATTTTATTTCCCCGGATAATGACCGCTCCGTCATGCAGGGGGCTTGTGGGGTTAAAAACGGAGCAGAGCAATTCAGGGGAAATGTTTCCGTCTATTTTTATGCCTGTTTCAATGTAATTCTTCAGGCCGATGTTCAACTGTATTACGATAAGCGCCCCCCAGCCCTTTTCCTGCGCCTTTTTAAGCGTTTCCAGTACGGCGTTTATCCAGTCGGGTTTTATATGGAACAGGAAGCCCGCTATCTTTCCCGACCCGAGTTTTGTGAGCAGGAACCTGAGTTCCGGCTGAAAAACAATAACGACGGCAATAAGACCTATAACCCACGCTCCCGAAAGCAGCCACGAAAGCGTCGTCAATTTCAGAAATTTTGCGGTTATTGTGAGGAAGAAAAGAATAAAAATTCCTTTGAAAATGGCGACAGCTCTGGTACCCCGGAGGAGCGTTAGCACGTAGTAAATCAAAACGGCGGTTATGATTATATCGGCGACGGGCCCCGCGTATTTCATCCAGCAGTCCCTTAGAAAAATGAGAATGTTATTCATCTTACTTTATTTTTTAATCAGCGCCATTGCTTCCGCCCTGACTTTTGCGTCTTTCATAAAAACGCCTCTCAGCGCAGAAGTCGTCATCGTTGCTCCGGTTTTTTTTATTCCCCGCATTGTCATACAGAGGTGCTGCGCTTCAATGATTACCATGATTCCGAGCGGGTCGAGCGTTGAGTTTATCGTGTCCGCAACCTGCTGGGTGAGGCGTTCCTGAATCTGCAGGCGTCTTGCGAAAATGTCAATGACCCTCGGAATTTTGCTGATGCCGAGCAGAATTTTATCTTTTGGAATATACGCCACGCTTGCCGTTCCGAAGAAGGGCAGGAGATGGTGTTCGCACAGTGAATAAAACTGAATGTCTTTCACGAGTATTATCTCGCTGTAGTTTTCGGTTTTATAAACAGGTCTTAATACCGCGGAAGGGTCTTTTACCAAGTAGCCGCTCATCAGTTCCTCAAGCATTGCCGCAACTCTTTGAGGAGTTTCCTTCAGGCCTTCCCTGTCAGGATTTTCGCCGAGCGCTTTAATTAACTGCTTCGCCGCCAGAATGATTTTCTTTTTGTTCAGGTTCATTTTTTTTATCTTTCTCTTTTTCGGCAACTTCGGCAACATTGTTTATCTGCGGCGCGTCAAAGGGGGGCAGGTCTTCGCCCCGTAGGATTTTGTCAATGTCTTCGCCGTCGAGGATTTCCCGTTTCTCCAGTTCTTCCGCAATTTTTTCAAGGAATTTCCTGTTTTCCGTCAGGATTTTTGTCGTTTCTCTCTCCGCTTTCAAAAGCATGTTCCTTAATTCTTCGTCAACCACCTGTTTCGTTTTTTCGCTGATCCTGGCTCTTTGCGAAATGTCCATCCCGAGAAAAACTTCGTCGGGCGAGTCGTTGAAAGTAGCGGGACCTATGCGCTGGCTCATTCCGAACTGCGTTATCATTTTGTGAGCGATTTCCGTGGCTTTTTCAAGGTCGTTCTGGGCGCCGGTGGAATAATGGCCGAAGACAATTTTTTCGGCGGCTCTGCCGCCCAGCAATGCCTTTATTTTGTCCAGCAGTTCGTCCTGCAGGGCGATGTACCTGTCTTCAACGGGGAGCTGCAGCGTGTAGCCGAGAGCCGGGCCTCTCGGAATTATAGAGACCTTGTGAACGGGATCTCCCCCGGGAAGTTTTTTTGCGGTAAGAGCGTGTCCCGACTCGTGTATGCATATAATCTTTTTTTCCTTTTCCTGCATAACCCTGCTTTTTTTCTCGGGGCCCGCGATGACTCTGTCAATCGCTTCCTCAAGTTCCGGCATCCCGACGGCATTTAGGTCTTTCCGCGCGGCGAGAAGAGCAGCTTCGTTTATTATGTTGGCGAGGTCGCTGCCGACGAAACCGGGCGACCGCCGCGCTATCGTTTTCAGATTGACGTCGTCGCCCATTTTTATTTCCTTTGCGTGAACTTTCAGGATTTCTTCCCGTTCATTGATGTTCGGGCGCGGCACATGGATGTGCCTGTCGAATCTTCCCGGCCTGAGAAGCGCGGGGTCCAGAATGTCCGGGCGGTTGGTGGCGGCGATTATGATTACGTTCGTGCTCTGGTCGAACCCGTCCATTTCAACAAGCAGCTGATTGAGCGTCTGTTCCCGTTCGTCGTGTCCGCCTCCGAGGCCGGCCCCCCTGTGCCTTCCGACGGCGTCTATTTCATCCACAAATATGACGGAAGGCGCGTCCCTCTTTGCCATCAAAAAAAGGTCCCGTACTCTGGAGGCGCCGACCCCGACAAACATCTCGACGAATTCGCTTCCGGATTGGGAAAAAAACGGGACTCCCGCTTCCCCGGCGACCGCCCGTGCTAAAAGTGTTTTTCCCGTTCCCGGGGCCCCGTACAAAATCACGCCTTTCGGGATTTTCCCGCCGAGTTTTTCGAACTTTTTCGGGTCTTTAAGGAATTTTATCACTTCTAAAAGTTCTTCCTTCACCTCGTCGCATCCGGCCACGTCTTCAAACGTTGTTTTTGTTTTTACCGCCGGATGGGCGCGCGATTTACCGAATGAAAAAATCTGTTTGGCTCCGCCGCTCATTTTTGTCGCCATCAGGACCCACACGAGAATGAGGAGCATTATCGGTCCGAAGTTAAAGAGCAGGTTTATAAACCATTTATTCCCGGTTTTGCCGGTGTATTCGACTCCGTGGCGCTCGAGTTCTTCTATAATTTTGCTGTCGTCAAGATACGGGGTTTTGAAGACCTTTTTTTCTGCGCCGTCGCGATAAAGGCCTTTTATTATTTCGTCCTTGTAAATTTCTACCGAGATTATTTTTTCCGCCCTGACAAGCTGCTTGAACCTGCTGTAACTTATTTCTTCCACTTGCGGCTTTCGCGAGTAGGCGTAATTCAGGTAAATAATTACGGCAATGACCAGAAGCCAGAATGACAGGCCGAGTTTCTGTTTTTTCACCTTTTTCTCCGGTAAATTTCAGACCGCAGAACGCCTATGTAAGAGAGATTCCTGTAAAGCTGGCCGTAGTCCAGTCCGTATCCCACGCAGAATTTGTCGGGTATGACGAAACCGGTGTAATCAATTTTTATATTTTTCTTTCTGCATTCCTTTTTATCCAGCAGGACGCAGATTTTCAGCGACCTCGGCTTTCTTGTGAGGAGGTTCCTTCTGAGGTAGGAAAGCGTCAGGCCGGTGTCAACGATGTCCTCCACGATAAGAACGTCTCTGTCGACGATGGATTCCCTTAAATCCATCAGGAGCCGCACGACTCCGCTCGACTCCGTTGAGTCGGCGTATGACGACACGCCGATGAAATCAACGACGTGATACATCGTTAATTGTCTCATCAGGTCGCACATAAAAACGACCGCCCCTTTCAGAACCGGCACGAGCACAGGTTCTTTCCCCCTGTAATCGCGGTTGATTTCAGAAGCGAGTTCCCCGACCCTTTTATGTATCTGTTTCTCCGTTAAAAGAATTTCTTTTATGTCAGGATGTTTCATAAAACAAAATTACTTTTTCCTTTTATGCTTTGTTCCTACTCCCTTTTTTATCACGAAATCAAAACCGCGAAGTGTGAACGAACCGCCTTTTTTCCGCCGTATAAAACGGTCAATTTCCCCAATATAACCGGAATTGACTTCCCTTTCAAGAAACTCCGCCAAAAAGCACTTCCTCAAAAACTTATTATAACTCAAATATTTATTAATATCAAGTTTCCCGCTGTTTTTTATCCCGGATTCCCGCCGTGCGGCGCTGACGTATTCCGTGAGGTCCTCCGCCTGGTTTGAAAGCGCAAGGAGCCGTTTTTCAAACTGCCCGCCGAAGTTTTTTGAAAGAAACGGAATGAGCGTGTGCCTGATTTTATTCCTCATAAATTTTTGGTTTTTATTGGAGGGGTCCGTTATAAACAGAATTTTATTTCTTCGCAGAAAACTTTTTAATTCGTCCCTGCCAAAGTCAAGCATAGGCCGGGCAACATCGGCGTCGAATATCTTTGTTTTTGTTTTTATTCCGTAGAATGAAGACAGGCCCCCGCCCCGCAGAATTTTTATGAAGATTGTTTCAATAAGATCGTCTTTGGTGTGCGCCGTCAGAATTTTTGAAAAACCGTTTTTCCCGCAGATACCGGCGAGGTGCCTGTACCTGATTTCCCGCGCGGCGTCTTCAACGGATTTTTTATTCTTTTCAGCAAACCCTGCAACGTCAGAGTTTCTTGTGTAAAAAGGCATCTTGAGTTTTTTCGCAAGGGCTCTGACGAATTTTTTTTCGGAGTCCGATTCTTTACGCAGTTTATGGTCTATATAAGCAATGCCCGTTTCGTTTTTCAGGTTTTTTGCGAGATGCGCCAGAGCCGTTGAGTCGCTCCCGCCGGATACGGCCAGAAGCAGTTTATCCTTCCGGCTTATGAGATTGTTTTTTTTAATGCGGTTTAGAAATTTCGGAACAATGCTGTTTGTTTTCATACGTAAATACCCCTATTACTGCTCATCAATGTAGCATGAAAACTTGCTTTCATCTCCGCATTGTAGCATGAAAGCTTGCTTTCATCTTGCGAGCAAGCTCGCATGCTACAACATATATATTTACATTTCATAATTTGTGACGGCTTGCCGGTATGAACGTTTCATCTGTTATTCGCCATCTGATTTTTTTTTAGCGGCGCAGGGATTTGAACCCCGGACACGGAGATTATGATTCTCCTGCTCTGACCAACTGAGCTACGCCGCCGTTATTATCGGATACTATTAAAAGTTTACATAAAAATCAATATTTTGCTATATTATAAGAATGGGGAAAGCGTTGAGAAAAGCATTATTTATTCTGATTTCCGCAATGCCGGTGTTTTACGGGTCTCTCCTTACGGCATCCGAATTCGGCATCGGATTTACGGAAAGCGAATA
>JBDRMV010000033.1:0-23442 GCA_043811795.1 bacterium
AAAGATGATTTTATAGAGATTACGGGCGCGAGGACGCACAATCTCAAAAACATCAATCTTAAAATTCCGAAAAACAAACTCGTCGTGATTAGCGGGATTTCGGGTTCGGGCAAGTCATCGCTCGCTTTTGACACCCTCTACGCCGAGGGGCAGAGGAGGTATGTTGAGTCGCTGTCGGCTTATGCGAGGCAGTTTCTTGAACGGATACAGAAACCCGACGTTGAAAACATAACAAACCTCTCGCCTGCGATTGCGATTGAGGAAAAAGGCGGGACGGCAAACCCGCGTTCGATCGTTGCTACGACGACGGAGATACATGATTTTCTGAGAGTCCTTTTCGCCCGGGTCGGAATCCCGCACTGTCCGAAATGCGGAAGAATAATAAGAGGGCAGTCGGTTGACGAAATTATTTCCGATATTACGAGGAACTTCGGCGGCAAAATGATTGAAATCCTTTCTCCCGTGGTGAGCGGCAAGAAGGGCTCTTTCAAGGAACTTTTTCCGCGTCTGAGAAAACAGGGCTGGACGCGTGTCCGGATTGACGGAAGCGATTACGGTCTTGACGAGGAAATAAAACTTGAAAAAAATAAAAAGCACAGCATTTTCGCCGTCGTTGACAGGTTCAAAACCGAGCGGAGCCGCCTTGCCGAGTCATTAAATGCGGCGCTGAATCTTTCGGACGGCAAGTGCGAAGTTATATCCGGAAAGGAAAATAAACTTTACAGCACTCATCACGCCTGTCCCTCCTGCAACATAAGCATCGGCGAAATTTCACCGCGTTCTTTTTCATTCAACAGTCCTTACGGCGCCTGTCCCGAATGTTCCGGCCTCGGAACGGTTCTGACCGTTGACGAGGACCTTGTGATAAACGGCAATCTTTCCATCGGCGAGGGGGCGGTCGTTCCGTGGTTTGACCCCGTGACGACGAGGACTCACAGGTGGAAACACGCTGCAAGGGGCTACTATTACGGCAAGCTTGAGGAAGCGGCTGAAAAATACGGTATTCCGACGGACATACCATGGAAGAACCTGTCAGAAAAGCAGAAGGATTTTATTTTATACGGTTCGTCACGGTTAAGCGAATACGGTTCCCCGTACGAAGGTCTTGTGGACCACATAAAGAGAAGGTTCAGCAAAACGGAGTCCGATTTTGTCAGGGAAGAGATAATGAAAAAATATATGCGCAAAAAGGTCTGTCCGCTCTGCGTGGGAAAGCGGCTGAAGAAGGAATGCCTTTCGGTTTTGATAGAAGGGAAGTCAATTTCCGACGTCTGCGGGATTTCCGTGAAAGAGGCGAAGGAATTCTTCGGAAAATTGTCATTCAGCGGCGCCGGGCAGAAGATTGCCGCGCCTCTGCTGAAAGAAATAAACTCCCGTCTTTCGTTTATTTCGGGCGTAGGTCTTGATTACCTGACGCTCTCCCGCAGAACTTCCACTCTTTCCCGGGGAGAAGCGCAGAGAATCCGTCTCGCGACTCAAATCGGCAGCGGTCTTTCGGGTGTTCTGTACGTTCTTGACGAGCCGACCATAGGTCTCCACCAGCGGGACATAATGCGTTTACTGATGAATCTTTTTCAACTGAGAGATACGGGCAACAGTGTTTGTGTGGTGGAGCATGACGAAACAATTATCAGGGCCGCCGACTGGCTTGTTGACCTCGGCCCCGGCGCGGGTATCCACGGAGGCAGCGTCGTGTTTTCCGGCACGGCGAAGCAGATGGAAAAAGACCTGAAATCCGTAACGGGCAAATACCTGAGAGAACCCTTGAAAATCAAAATTCCCGAAAGAAGGAAGTCGCGGGGTTTTATCAGGATAAAGGGCGCCGCCCAGTATAACCTGAAAAATATAGATGTTGAAATTCCGCTCGGCGTTTTCGCCTGCGTTACGGGCGTCTCCGGCTCGGGAAAATCAACGCTGATTGAGGAAATTCTTATAAAGTCATTGCGGCAAAAGTTGTACGGCAGCAGGGAACTTCCGGGGAAACACAGAGAAATTGAGGGTTTTGAAATGCTTGACAAAGTTATTCTGATAGACCAGAGCCCCATCGGAAGAACGCCCCGTTCGAACCCCGCAACATACACCAAGGCGTGGGACGAAATACGCTCCGTCTTTGCCGAGATGCCCCTCGCGAGAGCCAGGGGCTACAAGCCGGGGCAGTTCAGTTTCAACGTGAGAAAGGGAAGATGCCAGGCGTGTGTGGGTGACGGCGTTATGAAGGTTGAAATGAATTTTCTGCCGGACGTTTACGTAACCTGCGATGTCTGCGGGGGGAAGCGCTACAACAGCGAAACGCTGGAGGTTACTTACAAGGGAAAAAGCATATATGATGTCCTGGAAATGAGTGTTAATGACGCGCTGCTTTTTTTCTCCGCTCACAAGCGTATTCAGAAAAAACTTAAAGTTCTTGATGAGGTTGGATTAGGGTATTTGAAACTCGGACAATCCGCACTTACCCTTTCAGGAGGAGAGGCGCAGAGGGTAAAACTTTCAAGGGAACTTTCAAAGACGGCGACCGGCAGAACCCTTTATTTTCTCGACGAACCGACCACCGGTCTTCATTTTGCGGACATTGAAAAACTTCTCGGGGTCCTCCACAATCTCGTGGCAAAGGGTAATTCAATGATTGTGATTGAGCACAATATGGACATAATAAAGACGGCTGACTGGCTCGTTGACCTCGGTCCTGAAGGAGGCGATAAAGGCGGTTATGTCATTGCGTCGGGAACTCCCGAAGAAGTGGCCAAGAACAAAAGTTCGTACACGGGGAAGTATCTGAGTAAAGGATTAAGGATTAAGTAATGATGCAGGATTTTGTTTTGAGTTTCATTCTGCTTTTTTCTTCCTACGCTTATATCGGCGTTTTTCTTCTGCTGATTCTTTCGGGCTGCGGGTTTCCTCTTCCCGAAGAAATAACCCTGCTCGCCGCGGGTTTTCTCACATCACAGGAAATTGCGCATTTTATACCTATGTTTTTATTTTGCATGGTTGCGGTTTTTATAAGCGATATGATTCCGTATATCACCGGTTATTTTTACGGGCAGAGAATTTTTAGAATCAGGTATATCCGGAATTTTGCGACTCCCAAAAGAATCAGGAAGGTCTCAAGATTTTTCCGCATTTACGGGTATAAAAAGGTTTTTGTCTTAAGGCCGCTGCTCCTCGGGATAAGGCCATTTATAATGCTGTTTTCCGGTGTGAGCGGGTTAAAGATAAAAAAGTTCGTTCCTTACCAGATGGCAGGCGAAGTAATAGGCGTTTTTCTCTGGATGGGTCTGGGCAGGGTTCTTGCGGAACACATGGCGGTTGTAACAGTGTTTTTTTACAGGAGCAGGGACGTTGCCGCTGTCTTTTTTGCGATTATTATTGCTCTTTACTTGTTTAACAGATTTGTGCTGAAAAAAATAATTAAACCGGCTTTCATAATAAAGATGGCGAGTGTAATATTTTCCGTCATTCTTCTGATTATCCTCGGGTACGAAGTTTTCCTTTACAGGAACAAAATAAAGGTCTTTCTGAAAAAGAGACCCGCGGTTGAAATCAGGACAGGGATTGAGGGTAAATAAAGTGAAAAAAGACAGGTTGTTCGTAATTGACGGCAACAATTATCTGCACAGGGCGTATCACGCCCTCCCGCCGCTCACCACGAAGGACGGACGTCCCGTCGGTGCGCTGTACGGTTTTGTCAGAATGATTCTGTCTCTTGTAAAAAAGGAAACGCCGGAGTATCTGCTCACGGTTTTCGACACACCCGCGCCGACTTTCAGGCACAGGGAATTTCCGCAGTACAAGGCGACGCGTCCCAAGCCGGAAGATGCGCTTGTCTTTCAATTGAAAAATATGAGAGAAATCGTTAACCTGCTCGGGGTAAAGACGTTTGAGGCGCCCGGCTTTGAAGCGGATGACATTATGGCGAGTGTTTGCGGAAAATTTTTGGGGAAGGTAAAGGTATTCATTCTGTCCGCCGACAAGGATGTTTCGCAGATTGTCGGTAAAGAAGTCCTGATATACAATGAAATGAAAAACCTCGTTATGGGTGAGGCGGAAATCATGCGGAAGTACGGCGTGAGCCCTTCAAAATTTTGCGACTGGCTCGCTCTCACGGGGGATTCCTCCGACAACATTCCCGGCGCAAAAGGGATAGGCCCGAAGAGTGCGACGAAACTGCTCGGTTCTTTCTCGGGCGTGGAGGAAATTTACGAAAAGATTGACGAAATTCCCGCGAACCTCAGAGACAAACTCCTTGAAAGCAGGGAAAATGTTTTTCTTTCGAAAAAACTGGTCACTCTTCTGAAAGACGTTCCGCTGGACTTTGCTCTTGATGACCTGTCTTTCAGTTTGGATGCGGAGAAGGTGAAGAGCGTCGCCGAAAAGTGGGAGTTTTCTTCACTCCTCCGCAAAGATGACTCTTCCGGGACAAGCAAAGTTTTTGAGAGAATAAAATACACCGATGACCTTGCCGCGTTTTCCGCCTCCGAAAAAATGGCGGTAAGGTTTGTCAGTTCAAAAGACACAACCGGCTTTGCGGCGACCGACGGGAAGAACGCGGTTTTTATTCCGACCCTGCAGAGTGAGTTTGATTTCGGAGGAGGTAAAATAGAAGCATTTTTGAAAGTTTTATCGCGCGGCGGCGTTTTCGTCGTAACAAATGACGCCAAGCATCTCTGCAAGTTCGCATTATCCAAAAAGCGGGAGCCCGCAGGTCCTTTTGAAGACATTTCGCTTATGGGGTATGTGCTTGATTCGGGTCCTTCGCAGGACATTTTTAACCTCTCAAGAAAATATCTCGGCGAGGAACTTCCCGCGGCGGTCGGCGAAAAGGAACAGGCGAAAATAACGGCGCAGTGTTTCAAACTGCGGGAAGTTCTGAAAGAGGAACTCTCAAAGAAGGGTCTGAAATTTTTATACGAGGAAATAGAACTTCCTCTGGCGCGGGTCCTCGCGGAAATGGAACTGTGGGGCGTGAAACTTGACTGCGGGATTCTTGAAGAACTTTCCGCCGAAATGGCGGGAGAAATTACAGCGGTACAGAAGACAATATTTTCTCTCGCAGGCGTTACATTTAACATAAATTCACAAATTGAAATGAGACGGGTACTCTTTGAAAAACTGAAACTTCCGGTGAAAAAACAGAAAAAAACCGGCGCGTCCGTCGACGCTTATGTCCTCAGGGAACTTTCGGCTTTTCACCCTATTTGCAGTGAAATAATAAAATACAGAACTCTCTCAAAATTGAAATCAACTTATGTGGATGCTCTGCCGCGCCTGGTGGCCGGCGACAACCGGCTCCACACCGATTTCAATTCGACGGGAACTCTTACAGGGCGTCTTTCTTCCTCAAACCCGAACCTGCAAAACATTCCCGTCAGAGGCGAGTTCGCCTTCAAGATCCGTTCCGCATTCGTAGCGGAAGAAGGCTGCGTTCTGATTTCGGCTGATTACTCGCAGATTGATTTGAGAGCGCTTGCGCATTTTAGCGGCGACGAGCGGCTCCTGAAGGCATTCAGGGAGAACGATGACATCCATAATTTTACCGCTTCGCTGGTCTTTGGCGTCGGAAGAAAAGATATTACGGGAGAGCAGCGCCGTATTGCGAAGACAGTGAATTTCGGCATTGTTTACGGAATGTCATCATACGGGCTTTCCGCCGACCTGGGTATTTCGAAAAATGAAGCCAAAAAAATTATAGACAATTACTGGATGATTTTTCCGGAAGTGAAGAACTATGTCGAAAAAAGCATTGAGGACGCGAAAAGGCATGGTTTTACGGAAACGCTTTTTAAGCGCCGACGGCCCATTTACGGGCGTTCGCCTTTTGAGCAGCGCGTTGCGGTGAACACGCCGATTCAGGGGACGTCCTCCGACATAATAAAAAAAGCAATGGTTGATATTTTTCCCATTCTTAAAGATTACGGGGCGAAAATGATTCTGCAGATTCACGATGAACTTCTTTTTGAAGTGGAGAATGACAAGTCATTGAAATTTGCTAAAATTGCGAAAACGACCATGGAAAAAGCCGTCGAATTAAAAGTCCCCGTAAAGGTAAATGTTAAATCGGGCAGGAATTTTGCCGGGATGGAAGCGCTGAATGTTTAAAATACTGGGGCTTTTGTTCTTTTTGTCTTCAAGTTTATCTGCCGATACAAAAACCGTTGAGGTGAAGATTTTTGAAAATGAAGAACCGGCGGGTTCCGCCCCGCTGATATTAAAAGACGGGATGGGGTATCTAAAAACATCGGACGTGGCGAATTTTTTCGGTCTCCGGGCGGAGTGGCTCCCCGATAAAAAATGCATCCGCCTGATTAACGAAGAAAAGGAGGACCTGCGGCTTTTCCTGAATTCAAAAAAAATATATATACGGAAACGTTTATGCACTTTGAAAAAAAGCCCCCTGATTTTTGAGGGAAAGTCATGGATTCCCTT
Organism: bacterium; assembly: GCA_043811795.1. GTDB lineage: Bacteria > CG03 > CG03 > CG03 > CG03 > JBDRMV01. The sequence goes on from JBDRMV010000033.1 coordinate 6,421, forward strand.
TGAACTTATTCTTACGAAGTCGTTTCAGAGTTTTGCTTCTTCAAAGGTCTTCTGGGATTTTCAGGCCAAGAAACTTGCTATCTCCGGTTTTGGGGCTCGCCCGAAGAAAAGTTTGACAACTGTCCCGCCGCCGCAGATAAGGGCGCCGTTCCGGAAAACAAAAAGAAAGGTAAAAACGATTGTTATAGACCCCGGCCACGGCGGCAAGGACCCGGGCGCCGTCGCTCTTGACGGCACAAAAGAAAAAGACATTGTCCTTGATATTGCGCTTTGCCTGTATAAACTCTTCAGAAAAAATCCGGCTTTCAACGCGATACTTACGAGAAAGACGGATATATTCCTGCCGCTTGCCACAAGAACTCTTATAGCAAACCGCGCCGAAGCCGACCTGTTTATTTCAATCCACACAAACGCTTCATACAAAAAAAACACGAGGGGTTTTGAAGTTTATTTTTTAAGCGACACCGCATCCGACGACGAAGCGCAGACGGTTGCAAACACCGAAAACGCCGTTATTGAAATGGAGGAAAAACCGGCTTATAAGTCGGACATCAATTCAATACTCTGGTCGATGAAATTGAACGAGTATATGAACGAGTCGGCGGAATGCTGCGCGTTTATATCCAGGGATGTGGGAAATTTTTTTTACAGGAACAGAGGCATAAAGCAGGCGGGTTTTTATGTACTGAAAGGCGCAAGGATGCCGTCGCTTCTCATAGAGACGGGTTTTATCACCAACAGGAAGGACCTGAAAACCCTTAAAAAAGGCAGGAACAGGCAGGTTATTGCGGAAAAAATTTATAACTCGGTGACGGGTTATAAGACGTGGAGTGAAAAGTGAACATAGGCGTTTTTGCGGACATTCACGCGAATCTGCCTGCTTTCGGGAAAGTTGTTGAATTCCTTAAAGGTAAAGTTGACGGTTTTGTCTGCTGCGGTGATATTGTCGGTTACGGGCCCCATCCGAACGAGTGTATTGAAATGCTGCAGGGTCTTGAAAATGCTTACACCGTTTGCGGGAACCACGACCTGGGGGTAATCGGCGTCGAGGACATCAAAAAGTTCAGCGAGGACGCCGCCGCGGGAATAAAGTGGACGATGGGAAAATTAACGGATTCATCCCGTTCCTTTCTGTCTGGCCTTGAGCGCAAAATCACCGGTGATAATTTTACCGCTGTTCACGGCTCTCTGATTGACCCTGTCGAGCAGTATGTGGCGAGCGTTCCGGATTATATTCCTTCGCTCAAGGCGCAGGAAAAAAGTCTTGTTTTTAACGGGCATACCCACAGGCCGCTTTATTTCCGTGCTGCGGAGGAAAACGTAAGTTCGGGGTTCTTTAATCCCGGTTCTCCCGTTAAAATTTCGGACGGGTCAAAATACTTTATCAACGTCGGAGCCGTCGGTCAGCCCAGAGACGGAGACCCGCGCGCATCCTGCGTAATTTACGACGGGGATGCGGGAACGGTTACGCTTTACCGCCTGGAGTATGATATAAAGAGCACGCAGGATGATATGAGGAAAACGGACAGCCCGCTGTTTTTAATTGAGCGGCTCGGAGCAGGAGTATGATTAAAGAGGGAACGACTCTCGCGGAATTAATGGCGCGGGACAAGTGGCTTGACGTAAAAAGCGCTTGTAAAATAATAAAGCAGGTTCTCGAAGTTCTTGCTTATATGCATTCGCGCGGAGTCATACTTCAAAACCTGAACCCGGAAAACATTATTGTCTCGGGGAATGGCGGCATAAAAATTGCCGATTTGGGTTCGGTATATTATTCAAGGGCGGGTTCCGCCCCCTCGCCGTGCGCCGCCGGCGCGAGAGAATATATGAGTCCGCAGAAGTTTTACGGCGACGTTTCAACCGAAAGCGATGTTTTTTCGGCGGGAGTCCTTTTTTACCGGATGCTCACCGGCCATTTCCCGTACGCCGCGAGCGAAATTATTTCATACCCCGACGACGCCGCAAAGCCGCCTCCTTTATCGCGTTATAACAAAAGCATTCCGCCTGCGCTGGAAAATGTAATTATGAAGGCAGTTGCTCTTAAGAAGAAGGACAGATTCCCGACGGCGAAAAGTTTTATTTCAGCGCTCTTTAAAACGGGAGCGGTTAAACGTGGAAGGCGCTTATGGAAGGGGACAGGGATAAGACCTGTCCCCTTCCTTCTTTTCTTTTTGTTTTTCTCTGCAACGGTGTCTGCGGACGATTTTATGAAAGCGTCGAAGGAATTTGTCCGCGGCAATTTTGCGGAGGCGGAAAAAAATATCGGCGAGTATCTGGAAAAAAAGCCCGAAGATAAAAAAGCGCAAAATCTTTATCAGGAAATATGCATAAAACTTTCAAAGAAGTCGCTTGACGGCGGTGACGAAGAGGCAGCCCGCTCTTATGCCGAGAAAGCGTACAAGGTCAATCCGAATAATGCGAAAGCCCGCGACCTTTATCTTGCGACAAAAAAAGTCGAGAAAGTAAAGGTCACCACGGAAAAGATTGAAGCTGAAAAAGTTAAAGTCAGAAAACAGAAACTTGAATCTCCTGAATTTTCGGAAACGGGCGAGCGTAGCCAGGAAGTTAAAACGAAAATAGAATATGAAACCAGAACGGAATACATCACAAAGGAAATGATACAGCAGGTTACGGAAATTCCGGACTGGATATGGTTGAGCATTGCTTTCAACGCCGTTTTGATGGTGGGGGTTTACCTGATTTACAAATACAAGAAAAAGGGTAATAAAACTATCTACGAGCAGTATCTCAGGACTAAAATGCACCTTACTAATTATTTGAAAAACGACCCTGCGGCGGTGAAGAAACAGCTGGGCGACGAGCGGGCCGCCGAAATGTTCAAACTTCTTTCAACCCAGAAAGTGCCCGATACCGTCAACATAAAATTTGTTGATGCGAACAGGGCTTTTACGGATATAAATCCCATCCCGCGGCTTACAGCCGATATGGTGGAACTCTCCGAATACTTCCTGACCGACCCGAAAGAGATTGTCAATTTTTTGACGCCGTATCTTCAACACAAGAACAACCGGGCGCGCGCTAACGCGGCGAAGGCAATCTATAAATACAAGCCTGTCCTGGCAATGAAGACGATAAAAAAGATGGCTGAATCGGAGGACAGGTGGGAAAAAATTTCAGCCGTGTGGGCTTGTTCCCAGGTAAACGACGGAGAGGCGACGGCAATTTTAGAACGTCTCGTCGCGGATAATGACATGGAAGTTTCGCTCGCCGCCACACAGGCGCGCAACGATAAAAAAGTGGCAAATGTTTTCAAGAAAAAAAATGACGGAAAAAGAACGGCTTAAGTGGATTGAATTTTCTCTGGCAAAAGGCATCACGCAGCCGGACCTTTCCCTGCTTTACAAATTTAAAAGAGACCCTTTTGAAATTGAGGAAATGGATATTGAGGAACTGAAAAACGTGATGGGCAACAGAGCCGATAATTTGAGAAATCCGCGCACAAAAGTGAGCGAAGAAGTACACCGGATGGAAAAGGCAGGGGCACGAGCCGTTTTCCCCGTCGACGAGGAATATCCCGCCCTGCTTAAGGAAATACCGAACCCGCCTCTTTTTTTGCGTGTGCGGGGGAAAATTCCCGCCAACGCCGAAAGGATGATAGCGGTTGTCGGCACCCGCCGCGCATCGTCCTACGGGAGAAGAATCTGCGAATATTTTTCGGAAGAAATTGCGGGAAGAAACTTTACCGTCGTCAGCGGTCTTGCGCGGGGAATTGACACCGTGGCGCACTCTGTGGCAGTGAAAAGCGCATCCGGCACGGTTGCGGTTCTGGGCTGCGGGGCGGATGTTATTTACCCGGGGGAAAACAAACTTCTTGCGGAAAAAATTATTTCAAACGGAGCGATTGTAAGCGAATATCCGATGGGCACCATCCCCTCGAAACAGAATTTCCCGGTGCGTAACCGTATAATCAGCGGAATGTCCTGCGGGGTTCTGGTGGTCGAGGCGCCGCAGAAGTCGGGGGCGCTCATAACATCTTCTTTTGCCGGCGATCAGGGGAGAGATGTGTGGGTCGCCTGCGGAGATATTTTTGATAAAAATTTCAAGGGTTCTCACGCTTTGATAAAGGACGGGGCGAAACTGTGCGAAAGCATCGAGGACATAATGTGCGAACTGAATCTCCCCGGGATTGAGCCGATGCCGAAGGCTCCGGCGACCGCGCCGTCGCCCGAAGGCTCCGGCGAAAAGAAGATTTATTCCTGCATCGGCTGGAAACCCATTACGCTGGATGAGATAAAAGAAAAATCGGGTCTTGAGATAGCGGAAATCTTTAAGACCTTGACAAATCTTCAGATAAATGGATTTATTGATAACTCGGCAGGCGGAAAATTTGTGCGAAAAAAATGATAATAATTTTTAAGCACGCTACATTGTGAGGAAATATGGCAAAGCATAATCTTGTGATTGTTGAATCGCCCACAAAGGCGAAGACGATAAGGAATTTTCTGGCGGACGAGTTTACCATTGTTTCTTCAATGGGACACATAAGGGACCTGCCGGTGAAGGTTCTGGGACTGGACGTAAAAGACAATTTCAAAGCGACCTATGCGATTATCGCAAAGAAGAAGAAAATTGTGGCTCTGCTGCGGAAGCATTACAAGGAAAACGATTTCGTTTATATTGCCACCGACGGCGACAGGGAAGGCGAGGGAATCGCCTGGCACATAAAAGAAGTTCTGAAAATCCCCGATTCTAAAATAAAAAGGACGGTTTTTCACGAAATAACAAAGACCGCCATAAGGGACGCGTTTAAGAACCCTGGCGTCATCAATATGAATCTGGTGAACGCTTATAAAGCGAGAAGATTTCTGGACCGTCTCGTGGGCTATCAGATAAGCCCGATTCTCTGGAAGAAAATCGCCTACGGTCTTTCGGCGGGGAGAGTGCAGTCCGTGGCTTTGAAAATGATTGTGGAGCGCGAGAAAGAAATAAGAAATTTCAAACCGGAAAAATACTGGAAAGTCGGCGCCGAATTTGAACATAACGGGAACGCCGTTTCGGCAGAACTGGTCAGAGTGGGCAGTTCCGACGCAAAAGAAGGAAAAATTTTTGACGGGAAACTGATTAAAGAGGTCTCGGAACTCGAAGGCAGAAATTTCGGCGTTTCCGGCGTCGGTATAACCGAGAAAAAACTGTCGCCTCCCGGACCGTTTATCACTTCAACCCTCCAACAGCAGGCGAACACTAATTTTGGTTTTTCGTCAAAGAAAACGATGGCAGTCGCCCAGCAGCTTTATGAAGGTGTTGACCTTCCCACGGGCAGGACGGGTCTGATTACGTATATGAGAACGGATTCGCTCTCGGTCGCGAAACAGGCGCAGGTTCAGGCGAGGAAATTCATAGAAGGAAAATACGGTCTGGAATTTCTGCCCGCAAAAATACCTTTCTACAAGACGAAGGCGGCTCATTCGCAGGAAGCCCATGAGGCGATCCGGCCGGTGGACGTAAACGTTGTTCCGTCGGGCATCTCGGAAAATCTTTCCGGAGAGCAGAATCTTCTCTACGATATGATATGGCGGCGCTTCGTCGCCTCTCAAATGGCGGGCGCATTGCAGGAAATTGCGACAGTTCACATAGACGGTGAGAATTATTTTTTCCGGGCGTCCCAGAGCGTTTTGAAAAAGGCGGGTTTTATTACGCTTTTCCGGAAGAGAATAGAGGAAGATAAAAAACACCGGAAAATTTACGATGCGCTGGGGAAAATTAAAAAAGGGGATGCCGTAAAACTTCTTAAAATTGAAACCACCGAGCACGAGACGCTGCCCCCGCCTCATTACAACGACGCATCCATCGTAAAGATCCTTGAAGAAAAAGGCATCGGCAGGCCATCAACTTACGCCTCAATCATAGAAACGCTCCTCCGCCGCAAGTATGTCGTCAGAAACAAGAAACAGATTCTCCTGCGCGAAATAGGAGAGGTCGTTTCCGGCGTTCTCGACGAGCATTTCCCGCTGATAACGGATTATAATTTCACCTCCGGTCTCGAGGAAAAACTCGACGATATAGCGAATGCGAAGACGGACGATATTGCGGTTCTGAAAAATTTTTACAAAGATTTTCTGCCTCTTCTGGAAAAGGCGAAGGTTAATATAAAACCACTGAAAAGAGTAACGGACAGGAAATGCCCATGGTGCGGGTCAATGCTCGTTGAAAAAGTTTCAAAAAACGGCAAGTTCCTTTACTGCAGCGGTTTCCCCGCCTGCGTTTACAGGATTTATTTCGAAGACGGGAAGGAAATTCTTCCTGAAAAGAAATTCTGCGGCAAGTGCGGCGCTCCGATGGTTTTGAGAGTGGGCCGTCTCGGGTATTTCAATGCCTGCAGCAAGTTCCCGAAATGCAGGAACATCGTTCCTTTCAATCAGCAAGCCGCCGGAAAATAAACACGTAATGCGTTTACAGGGTCTCCTGAAAAACTTTGAAACATTCCTTATCGTGGAAAGGAACTGCTCGCCCCACACGATAAGGGCTTACAGGAAAGACATAAGAAATTTTTTGAGATATGCCGGCAGAAAAAAAATTCAAATAGGAAGCATCACGCGGCCGGAGGTTCGGGGTTTCATAACTTATTTAAGGGGCGGTTTATCTCCTGTCTCCATAGGAAGAGAACTGTCGTCGCTGCGGTCTTTTTTCCGTTTCCTGATGAGGGAGGAAGTTGTTTCGGAAAATCCGTTTTACGGGATTTCAGTGCCTTCGAGAATCAAAAAAATTCCGGATGTTCTTGAGGAAGACGAGATGAATGCGCTGCTCGCGCAGCCGGATGTTTCAAAATTGCCCGGTCTGAGAGACAGGGCGATTCTGGAACTGCTCTATGCGACGGGGATGAGGGTTGGGGAACTGACCGACCTTAGAATCAGCGACATTGATTTCTGGAGCGGTTCGGCAAAAGTGACGGGGAAGGGTAGAAAACAGAGGTTCTGTTACCTCACGGAAACGGCCGTCGATTTTATTGAAAAATATCTGGAGAGAAGGCCGAAGAACCCCGATAAACTTTTTCTCAACAAGAACGGGACGCCTCTTTCGGCGGTGTCCGTGAGAAAAAATCTGAACAAATACATAAAGAAGACGGCAATTGTAAAACACGTCAGCCCGCACACAATCAGGCACAGTTTCGCGACGATTCTCCTTTCCCGCGGATGCGGGCTCCGGGCGATTCAGGAACTCCTCGGGCACGCGGACATTTCCACAACGCAGATTTATACGCACATCTCCCCGAAACATCTGAAAGAGGTCTATGACAAAACGCATCCCCGAGCATAAGGATATCAAATATGAGTCCACTCTAATAAGTTCTTCTTGGTGTCATTTCGAGGAGCGCAGCGACGAGAAATCTTTGCAATATAAGCAATTAAGATTTCTCGCTTCGCTCGAAATGGACAGGGATGATGCTTTTTAGAGTGGACTCAAATATTAAATATTAAAAATGAGAACTTTTATCGCGGTTAAAATTCCCGAGGAAATAAAAGAAAAAATCCTGCAAAAAATCAGTCCGTTCAGGGATAAGATAAAAGGGCGGTTCGTAAAAAAACCGGCGATGCACATTACACTGAAATTTCTCGGTGAAATTGACGAAGAGCAGAAAAACACGCTCTGCGGAATTTTGCCGGATATTTTAAAACATTACGCGCCTTTCGCCGTCCGGTTTAATGGCGCCGGAACTTTCCCCCCGAAAAAACCGAGGGTTCTGTGGTTCGGCGTTGAAAAGGGCGCGGAGGAACTTTCCGGGATGGCGTCGGTTATTTCGGAAAAGATTTTCGAAGAACTCGGTATAAAAGACGAGAAAAGAAAATTCGTTCCCCATTTCACCGTCGCACGCCTGAAAAACCCTTACGTTCCGGAGGAGTTCTTTCGGCAGGAGATTGATTTCAGTTTTCCCGTGGATTCGGTTTATTTCATCCGGAGTTTTCTCAAACCTTCCGGTGCAGAATACAGTGACCTCGCTTCTTTCCACCTTTAGTAAATGGGGGTTGCAAGGAAAATGAGATTACCCGATAATTTTCCCATTTTTGTGCACCCTCTTTTTTAGATTTTCTTTTGTTATATATTTTTTTACTACCTAACTAACAGCCTCCCCAATATTGCGTGAAAGCTCTTAATATGATTAAATTTTCCGGCGGCAAAATGAAATACATAGATATTGAAAAATGGAAGAGGAGAAAGCTCTTTGAGTTTTTCAATTCCATGGATTATCCTCATTTCAGCCTGTGCGCGGACGTTGACGTTACCGGTACCAGAAAATACACAAAGGAAAATGACATTTCTTTTTTCAAGGCGGTTTTGTATATCACGGCTATGGCGGCTAACGAGGTGCCGGAACTGAGACAGAGGATACGGGGGGAAAAGGTTGTCGAGCATGACGCCGTTCACCCGTCTTTTACAATGCTTACGGAAGATGACCTTTTCAGTTTCTGTCTTGTGGAGTATTCGCCCGGCTTTGCGGGCTTTGCCGGAAGGACGGAAAAGGCAATGGATGATGCGCTGAAGAACCCGCGGCTTGCTGACCCCGAAGGCCGTGACGACCTTCTTTTCGTTACCTCTATTCCCTGGGTTTCTTTTACGAATATAACGCACCCGGTGCATATGCATCCGGTGGATTCGGTTCCGAGAATAGCATGGGGAAAGTTCCATGAAAGAGCCTCCGCCCTATGGATGCCGGTCTCTCTGCAGGCGCACCATGCGTTAGTTGACGGTTTTCATAGTGCCAAGTATTACAAACTTTTACAGGAAAAACTTAATAAACCGGATGAGGTATTAAAATAGATAAAAAAGTACCTGCCCCCTTTTATGCAATGTCATTACGAGGCCGTAGCCCGATAGATGTACAAATTGTAAAGGAACGTCCCCTTCGGAGGATTGTTTAATGTCAAAATATTTATTTGACGCTTTTGTTTTTGATCTTGACGGTGTGATAACAAAGACCGCGCTGGTTCACAGCAGCGCCTGGAAAAAGATGTTTGAAGATTTTCTCAAAGAAAGAGAAAAGAAACACGGCGAGCCGTTCAAAGAGTTTTCGCATCAGGAAGATTATCTTCCGTATGTGGACGGTAAACCGCGTTATAAGGGCGTCGCCTCATTTCTGGAATCCAGAGGGATTAATATACCGTTCGGCGACCCGGCTGATACGGCGGGTATGGAAACGGTGTGCGCTCTGGGTAATCGCAAGGACATTGCCTTCAGGGAGATTCTTGAAACAGACGGGATTGGCGTGTACCCGTCAACGATTACTTTGATAAAAGAACTCAAATCCAGGGGGATAAAAGTCGGCGTGGCTTCTTCCAGTAAAAATTGTAAGCCGGTGCTGGAAGGCGCGGGGCTTCTTGATTTATTTGAGACGAGGGTTGACGGAGTGGTTTCCGCCGAGCTGGGGCTTCACGGCAAGCCGGAGCCGGATATTTTTACTGTGGCATGCGATAATATGGGCGTCACTTATGATAAGGCGGTGATAGTTGAAGATGCCGTTTCGGGGGTGCAGGCCGGACGAAACGGGCGTTTCGGACTGACTCTCGGTATCGCGAAAGAGGAAAACAGGGACGAGCTCAAGGCCAACGGCGCCGACATTGTTGTGGAAGACATGTCGGAAATTACATTGGATGACATACAGGAATGGTTTAAAAAGGGAATTGAAGACGACATGTGGCAGATTTCGTATGTCGTGTACAACAAGGAGAAGGAGCGCACCCGGGAAACTCTCTGCGCTGTCGGGAACGGATATCTGGGAACCAGGGGTTCGGCGGAGGAGTGCAAATCCAATAAAGTAAATTACCCGGCCACGTACATAGCCGGCGTTTATAACCGCCTGAGTTCGGAAGTCGCGGGGCGCACGATTTATAATGAAGATTTCGTTAACGCGCCCAACTGGACACACATCAATTTCAAAATCGGCGACGGGGAATGGTTTGATTATAACGCGGCGGATATTATCAATTTTGAGAAAAAACTTAATTTTAAGACGGGGGAATTTTCAAGAAAATATATCGTCAAAGGCGAAGGCGGCCGGGAAACATCCATAAAAAGTTATAGAATCGCGAGCATGAAAAATCCTCATCTTTGCGCCATCAAATATAAAATAACTCCGTTGAACTATTCGGACAGTATCACTGTTGAAAGCTCGCTCGACGGCAATATTAAAAATGAAGGTGTTGAAAGATACAAGGAACTTAATTGCGCGCATTTGTCCCCCGTGAGTCAGAGCGCGGAAAAAAATGTCAGCCGTTTGCTGGTTGAGACGACACAATCCAAAATAAAAATAGCGGAATCCGCGGTTCTGTTTGTCACTAAAAATTCTGAAACTATAAATCCGCCCATAGAGAATGATATCCTCGCCGGCGCCGTAAGCAGCAGTTTTACGTTGGACTTAAAACAGAATGACACTTTGTGTGTGGACAAGATTGTGTCGATACACACGTCAAACGACGCCGGGATAGATGATGCGATGCTGTCGTCGGGAAAGTCCCTGGAAAACCAAAAATCTTATGACGGGATTTATAAAGAAAGCGCCGCGAAATGGGCTGATTTATGGAAAGAAATTGATGTGAAGATTACCGGTGACCGTTTTGCGCAGAAGCTTATCAGAATGCATTTGTTTCATATACTGGCCACATCTTCGCCGCATAACAGTGATATTGACGCCGGTATTCCGGCGAGAGGCCTCAACGGTGAGGCGTACAGGGGGCATATTTTCTGGGATGAATTGTTTATTCTTCCGTTGTATAACGCGCATTTCCCGGAGGTGAGTAAAGCGAATCTTATGTACCGTTACCGGCGGCTTGACGCTGCCCGCAAATACGCGAAAGAACACGGTTACAGAGGTTCAATGTTTCCCTGGCAGAGCGGAAGCACGGGTGAGGAAGAGACCCAGGTGGTGCATCTCAATCCTCTCACTGGCGAGTGGGGCGACGATTATTCGTCTTTTCAGCGGCATGTTTCTCTGGCGGTCGCCGCCAACATCTGGGAGTATTATAACAGCACCGGGGATATGGATTTTATGCGGGACTACGGCGCTGAAATGCTGTTTGAAATCTGCCGCTTTGTGGAAAGCAAATCTGTTTTAAATGAAGCGACAGGCCGTTATGAAATAAAAAATGTTATGGGCCCGGATGAATACCATGAGCATCATTCAAATTGTCCCGGCGGCGGGCTTAAAGACAACAGTTACACCAACATTATGGCGGCCTGGGCGCTGGAGCGGGCTTTTGATGTGCTGGACGCGCTGGGGGAAGACGCGAAAAATTCAGTGATGAAAAAGATTAATCTTCTCGCGGCTGAATTAGACCGGTGGGAAAAAATAAGACGCGGCCTTAATCTGGTTATTAAAGACGGCGTGCTCGCGCAGTTTGACGGCTACTTTGAACTCAAAGAACTGGACTGGGACAGCTACAGGGCTAAGTACGGAAATATCCACCGGATGGATAGAATACTGAAATCCGAAGGTAAGACGCCGGACGACTACAAGATTGCCAAGCAGGCGGATACGCTCATGGCTTTTTACAATCTTGACACAGAAACAATAAAAAATATCATGGCCGGTTTGGGCTATGACGCGGGGGACGATTTTCTGCGGAAAAATTATGACTATTACATTCAAAGAACTTCTCACGGCTCAACTCTCAGTAAAATAGCTCACGCGGCGCTGTCCGCTTATATGGGGGAGCAAAAGCAAAGCTGGGATTTGTATATGGACGCTCTGCAAAGCGATTACACGGATGTGCAGGGTGGCACCACAGGCGAGGGAATTCACACAGGGGCGATGGCGGGTACCGTTCTTCTGGCCATGAATATATATGCGGGTGTGGATTTCAGGGGGAGGATTCTGAAAATTAATCCCGCTCTTCCGGAACACTGGGGCAGCATATCATTTAAGGCGTCTTTTAAGGGCGACAGGTATTCGTTTGTTATAAAACGAAACAGTGTAGATTTGACGATTGAAAGCGCCAACCCGGAAATCGCGGTGATTGCGGGCGGTAAACAACTTACGCTTTCAGCCAATAAAAGACACATGATTAAAATATGAAGGGAAAGCGCGGAAGGAGGAAAAAATGATAGGTGATTTATTGCTGATAGGGGAAAAACACGAGAAGGCGACCGCTGAAATATTGAAAAAATTAGAAGGCGTTACGCTCAAAAATTATGTTATTGCCGTCGGGGGAGAGTCCGGCACCGGGAAATCTGAAATTGCTTATCTGCTGAGAATGGCATTTAAAAAACGGGGAATCAGGTCAAAAATAATCCACACGGACAATTATTACAAAACAAAACCGGACGAAAGAACCGAATGGCGGCAGTCAAACGGTATAAAAGAATCTGTGGGGCTCAATGAATATAACTGGGAGCTCATCAACCGGCACATTCTTGATTTTAGAAACAAAACTGCCGAAGTGACACTTCCTTTTCTGGATATAGTCACCGAACAGGAAGACAGATTGACCACCAGTTTTAAATATATTGACGTCCTTGTGCTTGAAGGTTTATACGCCGTTAACGCGGAAGCTGATTTCAGGGTGTTGATTGATATGACATATCATGACACGAAAGACGCTCAGAAACTCCGCGGCAAGGAGCCGCAAAATCAATACAGGGCGCAGGTGCTGGAGGCAGAACACGCCTCTGTTCGAAGTATCCGCGGCAAAGCAGACCTTTTAATATCTAAAAAAATTATGGGGCTTGATTAATTTGGAGAGGTGTGCATCGGATTTATCCGACTTTCCTGTAAATATTAAGGATGTCCCCATTTGTTCCATTTGTTTTAAGATAGATGTATAAAAAAGTACTTGACCCCTTTTATGTAAAAAACGAAATTTGTAAAAATTGCGTTGAATATAAAAATTGCAGAGATTCTTTATCTTCGTGGATTTTTTTCATTATAGGTCTTATCGCAACTATAGCGATTCGTATTGTCATAGTTTTGATTCCCGTATATCCCGTCTATGGGAAACTTGCGTGGTATATCGGCGTGGGTGGTTTTTTTCTATTTTTCCTTTACAAATTCAAAGTAAGCAATACGAGAGCCGAATCAATCAAACGCAGTAATCTGGTTGATAAAATCCGCGGCAAAAAAGAACTTTCTCCGGAAGATTACAGTTTGGTAAACGGAATTTTGTGCAGTCTCAGCTCCAAAAAAGAGAGGATAAACTTTTTCTTCATATTCGGATTATCGGCGCTGGCGTTGATTATAGCGGTGTATGTTGATTTTTTACGGGCGTTACTGTAATAAAAATCAGTCGGCACCGTCCCGGAATTTATTTAAGGGACAAAAATAAAGTATGAACAATGTCATATTGCCTGCCAGGCGGCAGTCCCTAAAGGAACGTCCTGTGGACAGACAGGTAAAGCGCCGTCCACCGAAAGCAGGACAGGAACTTGAAATGTTCGGCGTAATTTTGTAATTTATGCGAATGCAGAATATTCTTGCTGTTTATAGGAAAATTCCACTTTCCGTAAAAAAGGCGGAGGGGAAGTTTATATGGGATACGAAGGGGAAGAAGTATCTTGATTTTTTCTCAGGGATATCCGTTACAAGTATCGGTCACAGGAACGGGAAGGTTTTGAAGGCGATTGAAGGGCAGATTTCAAAATATCTTCACGTATCAAATTATTATACCGACGCGGCGCAGGAAAAATACGCGGCGATGCTTGTGAAGAGGTCGTTTCAGGGTAAGGTCTTTTTTTCCAATTCGGGCGGCGAGGCGAACGAACTTGCGATAAAACTCGTGAGGAGTTTCGGAGCGGACAGAAAACGGTACAGGATAATTTCTTTTAAGAATTCATTCCATGGGCGGTCGATGTCAACTCTTTCCGCGACGGGGCAGAAGAAATTTCAGAAGGGTTTTGCGCCGCTCCTTTCGGGTTTTGACTTTGCGGTTTTCAACGACATTGACTCCGTGAGGAAACTCATCGGCAAAAGTACCGTTGCCGTAATCATTGAGCCGGTTCAGGGCGAGGGCGGGGTGTATCCCGCTGAAAAAAGTTTTTTAAAAGAACTCCGGGAACTGTGCACGCGGAAAAATCTGCTGCTGATTCTGGACGAAATACAGACGGGGTTCGGCAGGTGCGGCAGCGCTTTCGCTTTTCAGTCGTACGGGATTAAGCCGGACATTTTAACCCTCGCGAAAGCGGCGGGCGGAGGTCTCCCGCTGGGCGTAACCGTTTTAAGGGCGGGTCTTGAAAAATATCTTCCCGCAGGCAGCCACGGCTCCACGTTCGGGGGGAATCCCGTTTCCTGCGCCGCCGGGCTTGCGACGCTCGGGCAGATTGACGGTAAAATGCTGAAAAGGGTAAACCGGCTCGGCGCATTTTTTACGGCCGCGCTGGAGAAACTGAAGAAAGAGAGCCGCGTGATAAAAGAAGTCAGGGGCAGGGGCCTTATGCTCGGGGTCGAATTGAAGAAATCGATTGCCTCTGACATTGCGCGGAAACTTTTAAAAAGGGGCATTCTGGTAAACGACTGCAAACCGGACATTGTGAGGTTTCTGCCGCCGTTTACCGTTAGCGAAAAAGATATTTTGTTTGTTGTGGGAAATATTTCGGAATCCCTGAAAAAAATTTAACGTATGCGCGTGAAAAGCAACAGTTTTTTTACCTTCTGGGGGGTGCTCCCCCCTATTGAGTTGAACAACCGGGAATTACAGGCGAGAGAAAAAGTATAAAAGGAGAGTGAAAGATGATTGAATCGGTAAAGGTTTTTTACATTCCGCTACTGGCAGGTATCGTCGGGCTTGTTACGGTGATAATACTCGCCGTTAAAATTCTTAAAGCGTCGCCGGGCAAAGCAAAGATGATAGAGATTTCCGAACTCATTCACGACGGGGCAATGTCTTTCCTCATGAGGGAGTACAAACAGATAGGAATTTTTATTCTGGTTGTCGCCGTAATTATTTATTTTTTCGTCGACAAATTAATGACTATTACCTTTGTCTGCGGGGCGCTGTTTTCGATTTTGGCGGGTTTCATCGGGATGAACATCGCGACGCGTTCAAACTCAAGAACCGCGCAGGCGGCTTCCATCGGTCTCAACGAGGCGTTGAATATCGCTTTTCCCGCCGGGATGGTTATGGGGCTTTCGGTGGCGAGTCTGGGCCTTGTGGGGCTGACTCTTATGTTTATGCTGTTCAGCTGGTATCTGCATCTGCGCCTCGTGAATTTTAATGACGTGCTGTTCAATGCGACGAATATCATCGTCGGTTTCAGCCTTGGCGCGAGTTCCGTCGCTCTCTTTGCCAGAGTCGGCGGCGGGATTTACACGAAAGCGGCCGATGTCGGTGCGGACCTCGTCGGGAAAGTTGAGGCGGGGATCCCTGAGGACGACCCGAGGAACCCGGCTGTTATTGCGGATAACGTCGGGGACAACGTGGGTGACGTCGCCGGAATGGGCGCCGACCTGTATGAGTCGTACGTCGGGGCGATAATTTCGGCGTGCGTCATTGCTGCAGCGGCAAAGGACGTGAAGGGAATTTTGCTTCCGCTGTTTCTTGTCGCGTGGGGTCTTATTGCGTCGATTATCGGGAAGTTTTTTGTCAGGACGACGGAGAAGAGAAATGCCCAGACCGCTTTGAGAAACGGCCTGTGGATGTCGGCTCTTGTTTTTATAATCGGAAGTTTGCTTTTGACGGTGAACTGGTACAACAACCCCTCAATCGCGAAATTCGGGCCGTTCGGGGCGATTCTCGCCGGTCTTCTCGCGGGTCTGGTGGTGGGTTTTGCGGCGGAATATTACACGTCGGGGAAACAGGTCCGGAAAATTGCCGAAGCGTCGGTTTCAGGCCCTGCCACGAACATTCTTTCGGGAATGACCTGCGGGATGTATTCAACGGGTATTTCGGTTCTCGCGATAGCGGTTGCCACTATTCTCTCATTCAAATACGCCGGGATTTACGGCATTGCTCTTTCGGCGATAGGAATGCTTTCCATAACGGGTATGACGGTTGCGGTTGACGCGTACGGACCGGTTGCCGACAATGCTGCCGGTATTGCCGAGATGGCGGGAATGGGGGCAGAGGTCAGGGCGCGGGCGGAACAGCTCGACGCTGTGGGCAATACGACGGCCGCCATCGGTAAGGGTTTTGCGATCGGCTCGGCGGCGCTGACGGCTCTCGCTCTTTTCACTGCCTACGCCGCAACGTCCGGAATTTTATGTCTCCCCGAAGTCGGAAACGTGATAAATATTCTGGACGCATCGGTCGTCGCGGGGCTTTTTCTCGGCGGCGTGGTTCCTTTCCTTTTTTCAGCCACGACAATTCAGGCGGTGAACAAGTCGGCGGTGAGCATCGTTGCTGAAGTCCGTCGCCAGTTTAGAGAGATACCCGGGCTTATGCAGGGCCGCGCTCTTCCCGACTCGGCCAGGTGCGTCGGCATAACGACGGACGGCGCTCTTGCCCAGATGAGAGTTCCGGGCATTGCGGCGGTCGCGGCGCCCGTGCTGGTGGGGTCTCTTCTCGGGCCTGAGGCTCTCGGCGGTTTTCTCGCCGGCTCTCTCGTTACGGGAGTGCCTCTCGCCCTCTTTCTCGCAAACGCGGGCGGGGCATGGGACAACGCAAAGAAATTCGTGGAGGAGGGAAACCTCGGCGGCAAGGGCTCGGAAGTTCACAAAGCGACGGTCATAGGCGACACGGTCGGCGACCCGTGCAAGGATACGGCGGGCCCGTCCATAAACATCCTTTTGAAGCTTATGGCGATTGTCGCTCTTGTGTTCGCGCCGGTTATTTTCAAACTGCACGATATAATACTTGATTTATTCTGAGAATTTTGTTATTTGTTAAAAGAGTTTTAAGGGTATCCTTTTCCGCCTGATTGCCTTGCGGCGAGTTTGGGCGGACGGTAGGCCATAAAGGAGGATTTATGGATTACGAAACGATTTTCATTACGCCGGCGAATATTTCGGAGGGCGACTCCGCAGAAGTCGTCGGCGGAGTAAAAAAGATTTTAGAGGACGGGAAAACGTCGGTTGAAAAAGAAGAGGTTTGGGGTAAGAAGTATCTCGCTTACGAAATCAAGAAGAATACGGAAGGCGTTTAC
>JBDRMV010000034.1:0-2492 GCA_043811795.1 bacterium
AAAAGAAATATGCGATACCGTTGGAATTCCGCCGGTTCTGCATCTGGGCTCGTGTGTTGATATATCGAGAATTCTCGTGATTTTGTGCAATGTCCTGAAAGAAGGTGGGCTGGGAGAGGATTTTTCAGACCTCCCTGTTGCGGCTGCGGCTCCGGAATGGATGAGTGAGAAGGCTGTCACGATTGCCTGCTATGCTGTGGCAACGGGCGTAACGACCTTCCTCGGTAATCCTTTTCCCGTAACAGGCAGTGAGAAACTGAAGAAATTCCTGCTGGAAGATATCGAAAAGCTGGTCGGCGCGCACTTTGTTTTTGAGGCCGATCCGGTAAAGACCGCGGATATGATTGTGAAACTGCTGGACGAGAAAAGGAAGAAGCTTAACCTGCAGCCGATGATGTATGGAAAATAGGGTGAAAATAATTTATATTGACCCGGATAAATGCCTGGCCTGCAGAAGCTGCGAACTCGCCTGCGCGGTTACGCATTCCAAAAGCAAGGATTTGGTTACGGCAATCTCGGAAGAACCCCGTCCCGCAAACAGAGTCAGTGTTATCGGAGTTGACGAAATAACCGCCCCTCTTCAGTGCCGTCATTGTGAAGATGCCCCCTGTGTCGCGATATGCCCCAGTGGGGCTTTAAGGAAAGAAGAAAACGGGATTATTTTTTTAGACGCTCAACTTTGCATTGGCTGTAATTTCTGCGTAATCGTATGTCCGTTCGGTGTGCTGAAAACGAACAGGGAAGGGAAAGCGGTTGTCAAATGCGATTTATGCAGGGAAAGATTGGAAAAAGGCGAGGAGCCCGCCTGCGTTTCCGCCTGTCCTACCAAAGCGCTGAAATTTGTAGAACCGGAAAAAATTTCAAAGGAAAAAAAGAGGAAATTTCTGACCGAATATAAAAAATGACGAATTTAATCAGAGTCCTGCAGGATATCCAAAGTGAATGCGGTTACCTTAAGAGAGAGAAACTGGAAGAAGCTTCTAAAAAGTTCGATATACCCATGTCGCGTATTTATTCCGTAGCGACATTTTATAAGTCATTTTCACTCGTCCCTCCGGCAAAACACAAGATAATGGTGTGTATGGGAACGGCATGTTATGTCAGGGGCGCTCCCAAAATCGTTGAGAGAATTTCTCAGACATTGGGAATAAAACCCGGTGAAGTTACGAAAGACGGTAATTTTAAACTTGAAACCGTAAACTGTCTGGGCGCCTGCGCTCTTGGTCCGCTTGTTCTGATTGACAAGGATTATCACGGCAATATGACTTCGCAAAAAATCGTCAAAGTCCTGGAGAAATATAAATGACCGGGAAAATTATTTTTGTTGCCGGCGGCACATGCGGTCTGGCGTCCGGAGCCGGAAGAGTGTGGGAAGAATTTGTAAAAGAAATCAAAAGCAGAAAAATTGATATACAACACATATTTACAGGCTGTAAAGGTTTCTGCGCTGTTGAGCCCATCGTTACCGTTGATGACATATTTTACTGCCGTGTAAAACCGGAAGACGTAAAAGAAATAATAGATGAAACCGTACTTAGAGGGAAAGTTATAGACAGACTGCTGTTCAAAGAAAACGAAAAAGTTTATCGTTCAATTGCGGATATTCCGTTTTATAAGAATCAGCAGAGGAGACTACTTGAGCTTACAGGTAAGATAGACCCTTTAAAAATTGAGGATTATCTCGATGCAGGCGGTTATAAGGCGCTTGAAAAAGCCGTAAAAATGAGCGGAGATGCAATAATTGAAGAAATAAAAAGTTCAGGGTTGCGGGGAAGAGGCGGCGGAGGTTTCCCCACATGGAAGAAATGGGATTCGTGCAGGAAATCCAAAGTGTCGGATACGAGGTATATAATCTGTAACGCTGACGAGGGAGACCCGGGTTGTTTTCAGGACAGGAGTATCCTGGAGGGAAATCCTCATCTTGTAATTGAGGGAATGATTATAGGAGGTTTTGCCATAAAATCCAGCAAGGGGTTTATTTATGTCAGGGCGGAGTATCCTCTTGCGGTAAAACATCTTGAAATTGCTTTAGAGCAGGCGAGAGAAAAAGGTTTTCTCGGAAAAAATATTTTGAATTCCGGTTTTGATTTTGATATTGAGATTGTGCAGGGCGCCGGCGCTTTTGTGTGCGGTGAATCCAGCGCTCTTATGGCGTCGATTGAGGGCAGGCTGGGCGAGCCGCGGGTGAAGCATATCCACGCCACGGATAAAGGCCTTTGGGATAAGCCGACGGCGCTTAACAATGTAAAGACATGGGCTTCGGTTACTCTGATTATCAAAAACGGAGGGAAATGGTTCTCGTCCATAGGTACCGAGAATTCAAAAGGCACGATGATTTTCTCTCTGGTCGGAAAGGTGAAGAATACAGGGCTTGTGGAAGTTCCCATGGGAATCTCTCTTCGGGATTTAATTTTTAAAATAGGCGGCGGAATCATAAATGACAAAAAATTTAAAGCCGTACAGACAGGCGGCCCCTCCGGAGGAAATATCCC
>JBDRMV010000035.1:0-6645 GCA_043811795.1 bacterium
ATGAAGAACTTTGTAAAAGGGCTGTTTAAGGAAAATCCGATTTTGTGTTATCTCCTCGGCCTGTGCCCGACGCTCGCCGTAACGACAAATGCCGTAAATGCGCTTACAATGGGGCTGGGCGTTATTTTTGTTCTTTTTTTCAGCAATGTTATTATTTCTCTGATAGGAAAAGTTGTGCCGAAGCAGGTGAGGATTGCCTCTTTTATCGTGGTGATTGCGACGTTCGTAACGGTAACGGACATTTTCCTTAAAGCAAACTTCCCCGCATTGAGCAAAGCGCTCGGGCCTTTTATTCCGCTGATTGTCGTTAACTGCATAATTTTGGGAAGGGCGGAAGTTTTTGCTTCGAAGAACAATCTCGTATCGTCGGCGCTCGACGCTTTGGGAATGGGCATCGGTTTTACGGTTACATTACTGGTAATGGGAGCGGTAAGAGAGATTCTGGGTTTGGGAACTGTCTTCGGGATTACGGTCCTTCCGGGGTTTTTTCCGAAATTCCTCGTTATGATTCTTCCCGCCGGCGCTTTTATAACTCTCGGTCTGCTTGTAGGGCTCCACGAAGCGGTGCTTAAAAAAGGAACGCTACCCTCCCGCCGCCCTTGTAAGGTTTGAAAATGAGTTATGTTCTGATTTTTATCGGGTCGGCGGTTATAAACAATTTTGTCCTCGCGTATTTTCTGGGAATATGCCCGTTCCTCGGCGTTTCGACCGATTTAAAAAAGGCATCGGGTATGGGTTTTGCGGTAATGTTTGTTATGCTCCTCGCCGCCGCTTCCACCTGGCTTATATACTACAGGGTGCTGATTCCCTACAACCTTCAGTATTTGCAGTATGTTGCTTTTATTCTCGTTATTGCAAGTTTGGTTCAGTTTGTGGAAATGTTTCTCAAGAAATTCGTTCCGCCGCTGTACAGAGGGCTGGGAATTTATCTTCCGCTTATTACGACAAACTGCGCAATTCTCGGGCTGACGCTGTTTATGGTAATAAAGCGTTACAAATTTGTTGAAAGTATTTTTTACGCTCTCGGCGCCGGAGGTGGTTTTCTTATGGCTCTTTTGATTATGGCAGGTATCAGGGAGCGCCTTGAGACCGCCGATGTTCCCGTTCCTTTCAGGGGTGCGGGGATTGCTCTTATTACGGCGGGCTGTCTTGCTCTTGCTTTCATGGGTTTTTCAGGAGTGATGAAGTAAAAAAGAATGGGGAAAAAGAATGGGGACGGTTCTAATATTTTTTGGAAAAATGTCATATTGCCTGCCTGGCGGCAGACAGGTAAAGCACCGTCCCCGCAGGGTTATTTAACAGGGTGAATGAATTTTTGATTGCTCCCCTTTTTCTTGCCGCCTTCGGCGGGTTTTTTTCGCTGGGTTTGGCGGTTGCCGACCATTTTCTGAGTGTTGCGGATGATCCGAAAGTTGAGATTGTGGAGAGAATTTTACCTGGTCTCAACTGCGGCGGCTGCGGTTTCTCATCCTGCAATGCATATGCAAAAGCAATTGTTGAGGGGAAAGCGGAAGCCGGGCTTTGCGCGCCCGGAGGCGAGTCGGTTGTGAGGATGCTGAACAGTATTTTTTCGCAGAAAGCCAGGATTGAAAAGAAGGTTGCGGTTGTAAAATGTTCGGGCGGTTCCTCTCAGAAATTTTCGTATAAGGGGATTCCTTCCTGTTCCGCCGCTGTTCTCGTCGGTGGAGGGCACACTGAGTGCTCTTACGGATGTCTCGGGCTGGCTGACTGCATAAATGTCTGTCCGTTCGGGGCAATCGGTATCGGGTCAAACGGCGCTGCGGTTGTTTCTTATGATAAGTGTACGGGCTGCGGGCTCTGCGTTTCCGCCTGTCCGAGAAATTTGATTGAAGTTGTTCCGGTTGCGCGTCCCTGTTTTGCCGCCTGCTCAAGCCGCGACGCCAAGGATGTAAGAAAATACTGTAAAAACGGCTGTTTCACGTGCGGTATTTGTACGAACAAGAAGTTCAATCCCGATGAAGTTCTCGCAATGAAAGACAATCTCCCGGCCGTTATATGGGAAAAAGTGCGTGACGTTTCTCAGGTGGAAACAGCGGTTGCAAAATGTCCGGTGAAGGTCTGGAAGAGGGTGATTATAAAAACCTGATGAGATCCGTTTTCAAGGAAATCCTGGCTCTTCTAAAAGTCGTTTTCGGTGTTTTTTTATTTTTTGTTTTTTTACTTTTTTTTGTAATAAATTTATTCCTGAAGCCCTATGTGCTGAAAGAAATTTCATCGTATCTCAAGAGCGAGGTAAAATGTCCGGTTATGTATGTAACCCCTTTCAGGGGCATTAAGGTAATATGCGTGAAACCTACCGCTTCAAATAAATATGGAAGGTTTCTCTTGGCAGACAGTGCAATTATTGACGTGGATATTTCGGGCATCCGGGACGGGGCGATAGTGTTTCCCAGCATAATTTTGACCGAAGCGGTAATAAACTTTTCTAAGAGCGGCGGGAAGTTTAATATTGAGGAATTGATTAAATCGGTTTCGAAAAGTTCGGATAAGCCGCCTAAAATAAGTTTGAGCGCAGGGTATATTTCATTCACGAACAGCAACGTGATTTTTTCCGACAGGGATTCGGCGGTAACTTTTACTTTCCCGGCTTCCAGCCTGAATATCGCGTTAAAACAGGCCGGAATACAAATAACGTTTGTTTCAAATTTCGGCAAAAGACCTTTTGCGGTTATAGCGAGGCGTTCGAATGACTGGCGCATCATTGTCAGAAACAGGAACATTCCGCTGCAGGATGCTCTGAAGGTTTTCGGTATCAGGGATAGAATAAAAGGCCTTTTGAGCATTCATATGGAATACGGGGGTAATTTTTCGGATAAGAATATCTTAAACGGCAATGTTTTTTTTGAAGACGTAAAGTATAAGAAATTTGCGGGGCGCAGCCAGATATTTTTTGACAAAAATAAATTTTTTGCGGAAATCAGGGGAAAGAGTGAAAAAGCGACGGTAACGGGCGAATTTGATAAAGGCGTTTTCAAATTTGCGAATGTGTTTGCCGATTTTGAAAACATAACGGTTGAGGCGGTCGGCGAGGTATCGCCGGAATCATTCAGTTTTGCCGGTCAGTTCGCAAAGTTAAAAATAACCGAGGATATTTTCAGCGGGATTTTATCCGGAGAAATTGAGGCATCCGGACGGTTTAATGATTTAAAGCATGTGAATTTGAATGCTTCCATAAACGACGGCAGCGGGAGTTTTTCAAAACTTTCGCTTCTTTACAATGTTCTGCAGACGCTGGACATATTTAACTATCTTATAGGCAAATTTCCGGATTATTCCGACAGGTTTCCCATAACCCGCATTGAAGGCAGAATAAGCAAGGCATCCGGCCTGATAGAGATTTCCGACATGATGCTTGAGAACAGGACCTCCCGGACGAGCGTTTACGGCAGTGTTGACCTGGACGAGAACAAGATTGACATAATTGTCGGATTTCAGGTGCAGAAATTTGTAAACGACCTTCTTTCCAAAATTCCCGTTGTCGGCTATATTCTGCTCGGTAAAGAAAAGTCGCTCCTTCCCGTTTTTATAAAAGTGACGGGGGGCTTGAATAAGCCAAAGATTAAAATGATGCCTGCCAAGACAATTTCAGGACCGATAATAGGGATTGTTGAAAGAACTTTCGGAATCCCGTTTAAGATGTTTAAGAAAAAAGCAAAATAGTTGGGGACATTAGGAGGAGGCGTGAAAGCGGAAATAATTTTTATAGGAAGCGAACTTTTAAGGGGTAAGGAAAACACCGATGCGGCATACCTCGGCAGTAAAATGGATGCCCTTGGAATCGGAAGCGAATTTTTCACGGTTCAGGATAATGAAGAGGAAATTCTTGAAATTCTCCAATTCGCATTTCTCAGAGGGAATTTTGTGATAACTGTCGGCGGTCTAGGGCCTACTTTTGACGACAGAACCGTTTCGGCTGTTTCCAAATTTACGGGAAGGAAAAGAGTTTTGAGCAGGGAAACACTGCGCAATGTTGCGGATTATTTTATAAGGGCCGGCGTTGATATGCCGAAAAGCGCGGAGAGACAGTCGTTTGTGATAAAGGGCGCTGAAATTTTTCAAAATGACGTCGGCACTGCGCCGGCGCAGGTTGTCGACTTTAAGAAAACGGAAATAATACTTCTTCCGGGCCCGCCCGAGGAGTTAAAATTTTTCTTTGAAAAATATATTCTTGCGCGTATGCTGAAAAAACTGCCGTTTTCTTTTCTCAAGAAAAAAAAGTTTCATATAATAGGTTTGACCGAATCAGAGGTTGAGGAAAAGATAAAGTCAATCGTCGATGTTGAAAAGTTTTCAGGGCTTGAGGCGGATTTTACAATCCTTGCTCATAAAGCGATTGTGGACGTTGAATTCCGTCTCAAGGGGGATAATGAGGTTATTCTTGAGGAGAGAGCGCTTCTTTTAGAAAAGGAATTTCGGGATGCGCTGGGAAAATATGTCTATGGGTCGGACGGGCAATCTCTTGTGTACGCGTGCGGGTCTCTCCTCGCCAGGCAGAGGAAAACCTTGTCGGTTGCGGAGTCATGCACCGGCGGGCGGATTGCCGATTTGATAACAAGCGTAAAGGGGGCATCCTCTTTCTTTGATATGGACGTTATAACTTACACGGAAAGGGAGAAATGCCTTGTTCTCGGCATCCCTGAGGAAGAAATCAAAAAGGCAGGCGTTGTGTCCGAGACAACGGCGGTGCTGATGGCGGAGGGTCTTCTGAAACTTTCAGGGTCGCATTTTGCGCTTTCCACGACCGGCGTTGCAGGCCCCGGGCCCGCGCATGGAGTAAAACAGGGGGTTGTTTTTATTGCGCTTGCCGAAGCCAGCGGAAAATCAATTTGCAGGAAATTTGAATTCGACGGTTCCCGAAGCGATATCAAAGAAAAAGCGAGTTTGTATGCATTGAATATGCTGAGAGAACAACTTCTTTAATGACCGACGAAGCAAAAATTCTTATTGACGAGGCGGGTTGTTCAGAAAGAGTCGCCGAAAAAATTTTGCGCATCTACGGCAATAATCTGAACATGGCTTTCCGCTGGCTCGCCTCGCGCCACAAAAACCTCGTGGTTTTAAAAATTAAGTTTGCCACAAAAAGCAGTTATAACTGCGGAATGCTGTTCATTGTTTTAAATGCCTCTCAGAAAAGAATTTTGAGGTTTGCCGTTTCCATCAGTCAGAATCCTTATGTTTTCTCCTCTGCCCTCTCAATGCCCTGGCCCGAATTTGAGAATAAGATTTATACGCAGCGTCTGAGTGAAGAAATCGTCCACGAAAAAACGGTTGCCGTAACGCAGGCGGTGAGGTCATTTTTTCAGGACGGGGACCACGAGCCCTTTTTTGCAATTTTTGACAGTGTCGATTATGCGGAAATTGAAAGGTCTCTTAAGCTGCTGCTGACGAAGATATTAAACGAAGATGTTATTTTTGAATTCAGAAAGGAAAGAATATCCGTTTCTGATTTCAGACAGATTTCTTCGGGCGGCAAAATCACCGCAGCGGAATTTATTTCAAGGTCTCCCCAGATAAAGTTAAAAATTGAAGTCGTCAGGGGCCGCCGGAAGTTTCTTTTTACGCGGGCAGTAACGATAGAAAAAATTTCTGCCGGAACCTTGATTTTTGTCAGGATTACAGACGGCCGTGAGATTGCCCGGTACCTTGCGCGCATGATAGGGGTAACGGGGGAGGATGAGGTACCTGTTGAGGTTCTTGAAAAAACAAAAAAAGAGAACGGGTATTTTCTAACCGTCCGGCTTGGAGGTATGATTAAAGGAATTTGCGAAGTCCCCTTCAAGACCCCCCTTGAAATTTTCAGAGGATGATTTATTGACAGGGGTTTCTATTTTTGCGAGAATTAAATCCGGAAGAACGGAGGAAATATAAATGAAGGAAAAATTACATCCCGAATATAAGTTGATTAAGGTCTCCTGCACCTGCGGGAACGAGTGGCACACGCGTTCGACGGCGGGCAGGGACATAAAACTTGAAATTTGTTCCGCCTGTCATCCGTTTTTTACGGGGAAGCAGAAACTGATTGACAGCGTCGGAAGTTTGAGCAGATTCGAGAAAAGATACAGTAAAACAGAGGGCAAAACAGTCCGCAGGAACCCGAAAGTCAAAAGAGTTGCGAAGAAAGCTAAACCTGTGGCGAAAAAAGCGCCGAAAAAGAAAAAATCAGCAGCACCCGAAGACGACGACGAGTAGCTCCATTAAAATAATTGGACGCCACCCTCCCACCACCCTGATAAGGAATAATAGTTGGAAGCGAAATACTTAAAAATAATAAATGACTTCAAAGAACTGGAAAAACGCCTGACTTCCGATTTTTCGAACAGAGACATCCATAAACAGTATAAACAACTGGAACCGCGTTACAACGCTGTCATGAAATTAAAACAGATTGAAGGAGAACTGGAAAAAAATCAGGAATTGAAAGACGATACGGAACTTCAGGAACTTTACAGGGATGAGGTTGCGGCTCTGCGGGGCAGGGCAGAGCTGATTAAGAAAGAACTGGAAGAGAAATTTTTTAAAAGTCCTTTTGAGGGAAGGCCCATTATTGTTGAGATAAGGGCTGGCACGGGCGGAAAGGAAGCGGGAATCTTTGCGGCTGACCTTTTCAGAATGTATCAGAAAATG
>JBDRMV010000036.1:0-5296 GCA_043811795.1 bacterium
GCCGCTTTTGAGGACAAGCCGCTCGCCGCCCGCCCCGCGGCGATGTGCGGAGCATTCGTCGCCCTTTCAAACGATTCCAACGCTCCTTTCTTCAACCCTGCCGGGCTTAATCTTTTTAACGCTGTAACGCTCTCGTTCCAGCAGACATCCCTTTACGGCGAGGGTGACCTGAAATATACGGGCGCGGGTTTTTCCGTCCCGACACGAGCAGTCGGCTCTTTTGCTTTCAACAGCACATCTTTCGGCGCGGATTTTTATAAGGAAACCGAACTGGTTTTCACCCACAGCATTATGATGGTTCCCGGCGGATATTTCGGTTACAACATCCGCCAGTTAAAACTGAAAATTGAGGACGCCGGCGAGGCCCGCGCATTGGCCTTTGACGTCGGCGCCGTCGGGCTGGTTTCCCAGAAACTCTCTTTCGGTTTTTTTTCAAGAGGCATCAATAATCCTCAAATAGCGGGTGACGTTTACAGGGACCTCACGGGCGGAATCTGCTTTCGGCCTTTCAGAGGAATGCTGACGGTATTTGACATAACAACGCCTCTCGACAGGGAAGAAAACATAATGAAAATCGGATGCGAGATGACGGTCCTGCCGGCTTTCTGCGTCAGGTTCGGTATACAACCCGAACCCCAGCGGGCGTCGTTCGGGTTCGGATTTATGCTTGATTTTTTTGACATCGACTATGCCTTTGTGACGCACGAAACCCTTGAAAGCCAGCACCTTTTCTCGCTGGCAATGAGATGGGGCGCAAAGAAAGAGACGGCAGCTCCGAGCGAATATTACAAAAAGTCAAAAAAGAGCAAAGTAAAAGTGTCTCCGAAACCGCGCGGGACCATGGAAAAAGTAAACATAAACGAAGCGGACGTAAAAGACCTTGTTACTCTTCCGGGCATCGGTAAAGTAACAGCCGGAAGGATTATTGACTACAGGAACGCTCACGGACCTTTCAAGAACATCAGTGATATTCTGAACGTGCCGCGTTTCCGGAAAAACCAGTTTGAAAAAATCAGGGACTATATACTTGTCGGGCCGCCGGCGAAAAAAGGTCCCGAATACGCTCCGCCGGTTGTGCTCGAAGAAAAACCAGAAAAGAAAAAAATAGAAAAAGAAACGCCTCCGGAGGGTGAAACGGAAAAAATGATCGAAGAAACGGAAGAAACGGAAGAAGAGGTCAGCCGCGAGGAAAAAATCGAAAATTTAAAAAAGCAGTATTATTACAAAGGTCTGAAACTGTACCAGGCGAAAGAATATGAGGAAGCAATAAAAACGTTCAGGAAACTGCTTATGCTGGAACCCACTCACCCGCAGTCGCTTTATATAATCAAAAAATGCGAAGATGCCCTCAGGACCGAATAATAATGAGGTTTTTCTCCAGAAAAAAATTTTATATTTTAATTCTTTTACTCTTCACTCTTCACTCTTCACTCTTCACTAATACCGCTTTCTGCGCGATATCCGACGCTGACCTTGAAAACGTGTACGACGAGGTAATGGAGGATATTGAAGTGGATAAAATCGGCTACGAGGAACTTGATACGGACGAACTGGAGGACTTCAGGAGAAACCCGCTTGACATCAACACCGCGGCGAGAGAAGACCTCCTGAAACTGCCGATGCTCACACCGGTTCTCGCTGTTGAAATCGTCCGTTACAGAGTCAGACGCGGAGAGTTCAGAGAAGTCGCAGAACTGATGGACATTCCGGGAATGACGGATGAAATTTACAGGGTCATTATCCCGTTTCTTACGGTTTTCAGGAAAAAAGAAATAGAAATGGTGAAGGGCGATTTACGTCTTACACAGAGTTATGATACGCCCTTTAAGGACAAGCAGGCGGAGGCAAACGCAAATTTCCACCACCCCGAATATCTGTACAGCCGGCTGAGGTTCTTTTACAGCGACGATATGGAGATTTCCTTCACTGCAAAAAGAGACGCGTGGGGCCGGGAGATAACCTGGGAAAATTTCAAAAAGTATTACCTTGTGAGCAATTATTTTTACGCAAAAAATTTTATCGGGTTTGACACATTTGTTGTAGGGTCTTTCAAAATGGATTTTGAAAGAGGCCTCGTGCTCGGCGGTGTGGCAAAAACAATTTCCGCAGTCAGCAAACCGAAGAAGGGCGTGGAACCCTACCGCTCTTCAAACAAGAACGCCGGTTACTACGGTCTGGCGGTGCAGAAAAACGACGCATCCTGCTCCTGGGCGGCTTTCTTTTCGGACAAGTGGCTGACGACGAAACTCAACCCCGACGGCACGGTAAAGTCATACCCCACAAGCGTGAGTTTTTCCTATACCAATCAGGATAAATTCAAGAATTTGAACAATATGCATGACAGGAGTTACGGCGGCTATTTTGCTTTCCCCGTTGACACATACGAGATTCATTTCGCGGGATACCACGAGGAAATTTCACCTGAAATAATTCCCGTAGTAAGGACACTGGAAGAATGGTGGACGGAGGAAGAGGAGGAAGCGGCGCTGGAAGAATGGGACGAAACAAAAATAAAATACATAAAATACAAGTTCTCGGGCAGCAGAAACGACATCTTAGGCGGGGGCGTTAAGACAACTTACGGCAACGGTCTGTTCACTTTTGACTACGCCCTCTCGATTCACGACGCTTACGAGAGCGATATTGACAAAACGAAGGAGCGGGAAAAGGCAAAAGCGTTCCAGTTCGCAAGCGTTTACAATTTTTCCTACACGACTCTTTTATTCGGGCTGAGCAGATTTGACTCGGATTATTACAATTTTCATATTTCGGGGGACGCGCCGAACGAAAAATTTTTTATGGAAGCAAAAACGAAGACAAAGCGTTTGAGCATGAAACTGAACGGGGAAATATACAGGGAAGTCAATCCTATAAAGGAACTGACGACAAAACGATTTTACAAAACGGCTTTTCAGGTGGAATATCCCCTTATGCCGAAATTGAAAACGCTTTTCAGATACCAGATTCAGAATGAAGATGACAAAATAAAGGACTATGAAGGAACCGAATACTTCCAGATTTATAAAGAAACGAACCAAACAAGGGCGCAGATTACATGGAGCCCTACAAGCGATTTACGACTGCAGTGGAGATATGAACTCCAGCAGCAGATTTACAACCGTATAAGCGGCGATGAATATAACATCTGGTTGTACAGCGCCTCACAGGTGGAACTGAAATACAGGTTTACGAAGTATTTTCAGGTTCTCTCAAAAATCAGATTTGACAAGGACCCGGGGGCAAGACGAAACAGATACACTTCGTTTTCTCTAAATCCGAAGATGAAATTTTCTAAAAATTCCAGCATAGACATAAAATATGATAGGAAGATGTATCATTACCCGCCGGAGTTCTACGACCCGAATTACGGAGCGCTGGATTACGACGACGACGTTTACAAATACGACCCTGAAGACGTTATGAGCGATAGCGCTGAAAACTTTGAGATAAGATATATGCTGAAATTTTAAGATGGTTGCTGTTAATCGATGTAGCGTGCGAGCTTGCTCGCAAAATGAAAGCAGGATTTCATGCTACATCTGTTAATTATTGTAGCGTGCGAGATTGCTCGCAAAATGTATGAATGAAAGAAATATGAAAACGCGAATATTTGCAAAAAATCTACGATTGAAAAAATATGATTATACACAGAACGGCTTTTATTTTGTTACTTTGTGTACATCAGAGAAAAGAAAATCAATATCTTCTTACAAAAAGATATTGGAAAGAGAACTCATTAATTTAACAAAGCGGTTTAAATTTGTTGAGGTTAACGAAAAAATTTTTATGGATAATCATTGCCATTTGATTTTTAAGTTAGAGGATGTAAATATTTCTTTGCCAAAAATTATTCAAGCATATAAATCAATCACAACTTTGAAAATAAAAAAGAACGGTTATAAATACAGGAGATTTTGGCAACCTAATTATTATGAACACATTGTAAGATCACAACGTGAATTGCTAAAAATAAAATTGTACATTAGAGCTCACCCATACGGTGAAAAAATTGATTGGACGAAAGTCGATGATTATGTATTGTAGCGAGCAAGCTCGCTCGCAAAATGAAAGCAAGCTTTCACGCTACATCTGTTAATTATTGTAGCATGCGAGCTTGCTCGCATTGGAGGTTATATGAATAAAAAGATACTAATTTTGATTTTTGCTTTTGCGGGGTATGCTTTCGCTTATACCAATCTGGGGGTTCTTAATTTCGGCGACCCTTATTACACGGGAGGGAAATGCACGGCTCTCGGCTTGACCGCTTATTCGTCCGCAAAAGACGCATCTTCCGTTTTTACCAATCCCGCGGCGATGGGCGCTCTCACCGGCACCCGCATTCTGCTCTCTCTGCCTCTGGTGTCCGTTTCCGAAAGGGTGATTCCCGACAGCGACTGGTCGGGTTATGAAGGCGGGGCTTACTATAATTCCAAGTTGTATGCCGACATTCCCGACTTTGCAATTGTTTATCCTTTCAGCGAAAAAATAAAATTAGGTTTCGGAATCACCCAGAGACAGAATTTCAGATACAAACACACAAAGACAAATTCTTCGGGTGAAACGTATCTGGATTTTGAAGGGAAAAATTACATAAAGGGTAATAATTTCGCTGGGGCAATGAACCTCGGCAACGACTGGTCTTTGGGTTTTGGTTACGAAATGCTCAGCGGGAAACCGACCTTTAAAGAGGATCTTTCAGGAGGGGCTTTCGTAATAACATCAGATTACGATTTTTCCGGTGACAGAACTTTTTACTCTCTCTCCAAAAACAGGGGAATGTGGAACGTTTCATTTTCGTATTTCAAATCGGCGAAACTTGATTACGAAAAGACATATACTGTTGCAATCTCAAGCCCGGCTGATTATTCTGCGGACAAATACAAAGGCAGCGTGGACTTTCCGAAAACGTTTGCTCTGGGTTTCAATTATGCCTGGGGCGGGGCGGTTTCCGCTTCTCTTTATTTTGACATCGTTAAAACGTTCTGGTCGGACGTTGATTCAACTTATAAGGACAAAGTATCTTTTCATCTCGGCATTGAAAACGACCTTTCTTCGCGCCTGCAGTTGAGATACGGGATGGCTCTGATTCCTTCTTATGAAAGAAGTTACGTCGAGAAAGCGTTCATCACGGCGGGTTTCGGTTATTACCTGTCTTCCTCTCTGAACCTTGACTTCGGTTACGCATACGGCAGAAGGGACTACCTGAACGACTGGTCGGGCGGAGGCATATCTTACAGCGGCCGCCTGAACGAAACGCTCCAGATAATAAACGTTTCTCTCGACTGGAAAATATGAA
>JBDRMV010000037.1:0-10546 GCA_043811795.1 bacterium
CGTGTGATAAGCAGTCTCAAAAAAGCGTACTATGATGTTTTTTACTATCAGAAAGCAATTGAGATATACGAAGAAATGACAGAAATACTCAAACACGATTCCCGTGTGGCGGAGCAGAAATACAGGGCAGGGAAAGAAAAGCAGATGAATGTTTTAAAATCTCAGGTTGAGCTTGCGCGTATCATGGACGAGATATTAACTCTCAAAAACAAAAAGTACACGGCTCAGGCCGCAATAAATGTTCTGCTGGATTATCCTGCTGCCCGGCCGCTGGGAAAAGTGGAAACACCGGAGCATGATGAATTTGATTTTGATAGAGAGTTAATTGCGCAGGCGGTTCTCTCGTACAGCCCGGCGCTGAAAGCGGCTTTTGCGGCAAAGGAAAAAGCGGGTAAATTAATGTCTCTTTCAAGAATGGGGTATCTGCCGGATTTTATGTTTACTTACAAACGCAGGTACATGCCCGAGGGGTTCAGCGGCTGGGATTTCGGATTGAATGTAAATCTGCCGCTTTATTTCTGGAAGCAGCGCGGTGATATAAAGTCGCAGACGGCGAACGCCTCGGCTGCGGAAAGCAATTATAAAAATATGGAAAATAAAATCATTTACAGCATGGAGCATGTTTTAACCCAGATAGATACTTACTCGCGGCTCTATGATTTGTATAAAACGAATTTTATCCCCCAGGCGGAGCAGGCGTGGAAAGTGGCGCAGATAGGATACCGGGCGGGCAAGGTCGATTTTATAGACCTTCTTGACGCGGAGAGGAGTTATTTGAGTTTTCAAATAAAATTCTGGAAATATTGTACGGAGTATAAGAAATATTTGGCTGAATTGGAGCAGATAGCGGGAAAGGATATTTCTGAATTAAAGGAGGAAAAATGAGTTGCTGTAATAATTTTAGAATCACGCGGAAAATATGGCTCTTTCTTCTGGTCTTTTTGATTGGAGCTTTTGTTTTCTCTTTTTTCAGCGGCTGTTCAAAAAAACCGGAAACCGAACACCGCGAACCGCAAACCGAGATTTTATACTGGACATGCGGCATGCACCCGTCTATCAAGGTAAGTCCCGAAGAGTATAAAAAAGGCAGTACTCAGTGCCCTATATGCAAGATGGACCTTGTGCCTGTCAAGCCGGAAAAAGAAAGCGCAAAAGAAACAAAAGGAGAAACACATATTGTCAGGATTTCACATAGAGAAATAGAACTTGCAGGAATTACCACTATCGAAGTGGCTTACAGGCACCTTTCAAAAGAGATAGCGGCGGTGGGAAAAATAGCTTATGACCCCGATATGGTGGTTGCAGAGGAGGAATATCTTACGACTCTTGAAACGTATGAAAAGGTTTTGAAAAGTCATATCCCGGAATCCGTTAAGCGGACGGAGAGACTTCTTGAAGAATCAAAATATAAACTGAAACTGCTCGGCCTTAACGACAGTTTAATAGAAGAGTTGAAAAAAACACATAAAGCGCATACGAATTTAATTCTTCCCGAAAAAACTGCATGGGTTTATGCGGACGTTTATGAATTTGATATCGGAGTGGTGAAAGAGGGTCAAGAGGTGAAAGTGGAAGCGACGGCTTATCCGGGTAAAATTTTCACGGGGAAGATAAGGTCGATAGATTCTGTTTTAAATCCAAGAACGCGTTCCTCGAGGGTAAGAGCGGAGATTCCAAACCCGGGTTTAAAGCTGAAACCCGATATGTTTGTAAAGGTAAAGATTATGAGCCATATCGGGAATGTGCTGTCTGTTCCCAGAGACGCGATTCTTGATACCGGCCGCCGAAAACTGGCTTATGTTGATTTAGGGGACGGGCAATATGCAATGAGGGAAGTGGAAGTAGGAATTGAGGGAATTGTGAGGATAAATAATATTTCCAGAAGATTCTATCCCGTAACGAAGGGTCTTAAAAAAGGTGAAAAGGTGGTGAGTAAAGCTAATTTTCTTATTGATTCCCAGAGCCAGTTAACAGGTCCTGCCGCATCGGCATACGGGGGCGCTCTGGATGAAGAGGAAGAGAAGAAGCCGGCACATCAGCATTAAAGATTATAAAGAGAGTAAGGAATGATTAACCGTGTAATAGAGTGGTGCTTGAGAAACAGGTTTCTCGTTATCATGCTTTTCATCCTGCTGATTTTCTGGGGTTTTATTTCCATGCAGAAGACTCCTGTCGACGCAATTCCCGATATCGGAGAACTGCAGGTGATTGTTTACGCCGACTGGCCCGGCAGAACTCCTGTGGATATGGAAGACCAGGTTATATATCCGGCAACAACACGGCTTATGGGAACGCCGAAAGTAAAGGTTATCCGTTCATTATCGGCTTTCGGCTGGGGGCTGATTTATGTCATTTTTGAGGAAGGTACGGATTACTACTGGGCAAGGACAAGGGTTCTTGAACGTCTTCCTCTTGCTCAGCAGGTTGTTCCAAAAAGCGTTACCCTGACTTTAGGTCCCGACGCAACTGCTCTGGGCCAGGTATTCTGGTACACGGTGGAAAACGGTTATTACTGCCCCGGCCATTCCCGGAAATCTTTTGCTGAACCGGGCAAGTGTCCTGTCGACGGCAAGGAACTGGTTTTGTCCGGATATGATTTAGGCGAACTGCGCTCAATTCAGGACTGGTATGTAAGGTATCAGCTGAATTCCGTAAACGGCGTTTCCGAAGTCGCCAGCGTAGGTGGTTTTGTCAAACAGTATCAGGTGGATGTTGACCCGGATAAACTCATTTCCTTCAACGTCCCGATAAGCAGGGTCATTCATGCGGTAAAAAAAGGAAATATTGATGTGGGCGCAAAGGTCTTTGAAGAAAATGCGGGAGGCGTGGAGTTCCTTGTGCGCAGCAAAGGTTTTATAAAAAACGAGGAGGATATAGAGGACATTGTCGTCGGGGAGCATCACGGCACGCCTGTTTTTATAAAGAATGTTGCAAATGTTGTCACAGGAGGTGATTTCCGGCGCGGCGCTCTGGATAAGCACGGGAGAGAAGTGACGGGAGCGGTTATTCTGATGAGGTTCGGTGAAAACCCGCTCACGGTAATAAACAGGATTAAGTATAAGATAAAGGAACTGGAGCAGGGGCTTCCTCCGGGAGTTAGGATTGTCAGTTTCTACGACAGGACAAATTTAATAAAAAGGACAATCGGCACCCTGCGAAGCGCCCTTACCCAGGAAATAATAATTACCGTGCTTGTAGTGGCTGTTTTCCTGCTGCATTTCTGGGGCAGTATCATCATTTCCGTTGTCCTGCCCGTAGGAATGCTGATTTCGTTCCTCATTATGTACCGGCTCGGGATTGACGCGAATGTAATGTCTCTGGGAGGTATTGCCATAGCTATCGGGGTGATGGTTGACTCCGGCTGCGTG
Organism: bacterium; assembly: GCA_043811795.1. Classification (GTDB taxonomy): domain Bacteria; phylum CG03; class CG03; order CG03; family CG03; genus JBDRMV01. The sequence continues at coordinate 3,369 of JBDRMV010000037.1, forward strand.
ATGGTTGAAAATATCTACCGTCGTCTGGCTGACGCTGTTTCAGAGAAAGGAGGAGATAAATTATCATCCGAAGAAAGGATGGAGGTCTGTATATCAGCGTCCAAGGAAGTTGGTTCAGCGGTTTTTACCGCTTTAATGACAACAATTGTCGGGTTTATTCCCGTGTTTGTGCTGACGGGCGAGGCGGGGAAACTTTTCAAGCCGCTTGCTTATACCAAAACATTTGTCATGGTGGGCGCTGCACTTATTGCCGTAATGCTTCTTCCCACTCTTGCTTATTACCTGTTGAGAGGTAAGTTGAAACCGGCAGATGAAAATGCCACGGCGCGTTTTTTAAAAAAGATATATATGCCTGTAATCCGCTGGGCTGTCAATCACAAGAAGGTTATAGTAAGTTCGGCTTTAGTCCTTCTTCTGGCGGGACTCATATTGCTGCCGGGGATAAAAAGAGAGTTTATGCCGCCGTTAAATGAAGGTGATCTGCTTTTTATGCCTGTGCTGCTCCCGGGAGCTTCGCTTACTCAGGTGATGGAGGTGATGAAAAAACAGGATATTATTATAAAGCGGGAAATTCCGGAGGTGGAATGGGTAGTCGGAAAACTCGGGCGGGCTGAAACGGCAACCGACCCTGCGCCTGTGCCAATGATAGAATCCATAATCCATCTCAAGCCGGAAAAGCAATGGCGCCGGGGAATTACAAGGGAAAAAATAGTCAGGGAGATTATTGAAAAGACCAAAATGCCGGGAGTGTCCCCGATTATGACACAGCCGATAAGAAACCGTATTGATATGCTTGCAACGGGTATACAGACACCTGTGGGGATAAAGGTGCTCGGCCCTGACCTGGACATTCTCGAAAAAATTGTTGTGCAGCTTGAAAAAATCGTTCTGAAGGAAGTCAAAGGGACTTCTTCCGCTTTTGCGGAGAGGACGGGAATCCGTCCTTATTTTGAAATAGAAATTGAAAGGAAAGAAATTGCCCGCTACGGGTTGATGATTACCGATGTGCAGGATGTAATTATGACCGCTGTGGGCGGTATGAATCTGACCGAGACCGTGGAAGGAAGAGAACGGTATCCGGTCAGAGTGAGATACTTAAGGGAACTGCGCGATAATCCCGAGGCGCTGAAGAGAATTTTTATTCCCACGCCGGGCGGCGCGCATATTCCGCTGAGCCAGCTTGCAAGTCTGAAGAAAACACAGGGTCCCGCGTCAATAAACAGCGAAAACACGATGCCGTATAAACGTGTTTTTATTAATGTTGACCCTCAGGTAATCGGTCTTGTTGATTATGTGAATAATGCGAAGAAGAAAGTTTCGGAGAAAGTCGCATCGGGAGAACTGGAACTGCCGCAGGGATATTTTATTTCATGGAGCGGCCAGTATGAATCGGAAATGGAGGCGAGGGGAAAATTGCTGTTGGCGGTTCCGGTTGCGTTGCTCATTATTCTGCTTATCCTTTATATGAATTACGGCTCTTTAGCGTCTGTTGCGGTTACAGCGACGGGTCTGCCCATATCCCTTATGGGCGGCGTGATATTTCTTTACCTGTTCGGATTTAATATGAGCGTGGCTGTGTGGGTGGGATTTATCGCCCTGTTCGGCGTGGCAACGGATAATGCGGTGGTGCTGGTCAGCACCCTTGATGACCTGTTTAAAAAGGAGGACTTAAACAGCGTCGAGAAAATCAGGGCTGCTGTTATTGAGGGGGGGCTGTTGAGATTGAGGCCGGCTATGATGACAACAATGACCACCATTCTTGCGCTTCTGCCTGTGATGCTTGCCACGGGTTCAGGGTCTGAAGTTATGAAGCCGATGGCTGCGCCCACTTTCGGAGGCCTGGCCGTCGTAACTCTGACAAATCTTGTTTTTGTGCCTGTAATCTACTGCTGGATTAAAGAAAAACAATTAAAATTGAGTCATAACGAGGGGGGGGAATGAAAAGTATTTACCTTGTCGCAGTTTTGTGGTTAGTTTTTATTGGTTGCGGGAAAAAGGAAGAGGTTAAGATGAAAATGGGCAAGCAAGAAATGGAGCATCAGCATGGAATGGAAATGAAAGAAACGGGGAAGGATATGGGCTCACACGGCGGAGTAATTATTCGTAAAGCCCGTAAAGATGAACTGGGAAAACCCGTTGTCTGCCCGGTAATGGGAACCAAGTTTAACGTCGAGCAGAATACGGAAGCTGCGGATTATAAAGGTAAAAGTTATTATTTCTGCTGCGGCGGTTGTCCCTCTGCGTTTAAGAATAATCCTGAAAAATATATTACGAAGTAAAATCTCTTTACCGCGGGCGGATTTTAATACTTTGTTGACAAATACTGTTTCAGGTCTTGACAAAAATTTGAATTGATACTATAATAGTATCAGTTATGAAATTATTGACCAAAGAAACGGATTATGTTGTGAGGGCTGTGATGAATCTGGCTGTTAATAATAAAAACGGATTTATCTCTTCAAGAGAAATTGCGGATAATGAGAAGATACCTTTTCCGTTTTTAAGAAGGATATTACAGAGATTGATAAAGGAGGGAATTGTTGAATCAAAAGAGGGGATTGCCGGCGGGGTAAAATTAAATGTTCGTCCGGGCGCCGTCCGTATCTCGGATTTGATTAAGATTTTTCAGGGTGATATAAAAATATCGCAGTGTATGTTCAGGAACCGGCTGTGTGAAAATCGAAGGAAATGTGTTTTAAGAAGAAGGCTGCTTAAAATAGAGGAAAAACTCGCAAGAGAATTTGAAAAGATAACTGTCGGGAGTCTTCTTCGGGACTTAAAAAAATAGTAGAGAGGGAGGGGCGGGATGAAAAAAGTAAAGAGAAAGGTGATTAAGATAGACGGGGAAAAGTGCACGGGCTGCGGGGAGTGTATTCCTGACTGCCCGGAAGGAGCTTTACAGCTTATTGACGGCAAGGCACGCTTAATCAGCGACCTTTTCTGCGACGGGCTCGGAGCCTGTATCGGTTCCTGTCCTGTTGATGCAATCAGCGTGGAAGAGCGGGAAGCGGAACCGTATGATGAGAAGAAAGTAATGAAGAATATCGTTAAAGCGGGGAAGAACACGATTACGGCTCACCTGAAGCATCTGAAGGGACACAACCAAATGGAATATCTTCATCAGGCAATGGCATATCTCAAAGAGAATAAGGCGGATTTTCCGATAGAGGCAGAGATGCACGGCGGTCATGGTAAGCATTCGCATGACGGAGCATGTCCGGGTTCAAAGCCCGTGTCCTGGGGGGACCATGAACCACATAGGGTTCACGGTGAGAAACCAGCATCCGGTATTAAGCATCCGGCATCTGTTCCGTCGGAGCTGCGTAACTGGCCTGTGCAGATAACGCTGGTTAATCCCCATGCGTCTTATTTGAAAAATGCGGAACTTTTAATCAGTGCGGACTGTGTGCCCTTTGCTTATGCAGGTTTTCATCAGGACTTTGTTAAAGACAAGGTCGTGCTTATGGGGTGCCCGAAGCTTGACGATATTGAATTTTATAAAGAAAAACTGACTCAAATTTTTAAGACAGCCAATCCCATGAGCATAACTGTGGCGCGTATGGAGGTCCCCTGCTGCGGAGGGCTGGTAACAGGGGTGCAGGAAGCAATAAAAAAATCCGGGAAAAAAATTCCTTTCTGTGAGATAACTGTGAGCATAAAAGGGGAGGCGCTCTGATGCATAAGTGTCCCGGAACAGACCCGCGTTTTTTGAAAGTTGAGATACATAAATGTAAGAACTGCGGCTATATGGCGGAGATATTTTCAGATGAAATAAAAGTCAGGTGTCCCGAATGTAAGAAAGAAGTTTACCGGGAAAACACACCTTCCTGCATTGACTGGTGTAAGTATGCCAGGGAGTGTATCGGAGAGAGGCGCTGGCGGGAATTAAAGAAGATTATGGATGAGAAACAGGAAAAGGAACCGCATGAATAAAATTGTAATAATCAATAACGTAAAAAATGTAACTTTTTTCGGATGAGATGCGTCTAAACTGTATGAAACTGAAATTTGGTTTTCTAAAGTTCGTGATGGGTGCCGCATTTCTCATGGCTCGGGGCAATCTGCCGGCGGAGACGCTGGACTGGGAAAAAATACTTAAAGAAGCGAATAACAAAAATCCCGCCCTGATTTCGGCGAGGCAGTCGCTGGATATGGCGAAAATTTCCTACAGGAGTTCGTTTACAAATTTTTATCCCAGCATATCGGGGAATATCGGTTGGAGGAAATCAGATACGGGCGGCGGCGGCGATGAGGACTATTACAGGTTCTACGGAAAACTTTCCGTTCCTTTCGGCGTTTCGGGATTCAAGGACTCGGAAGAGGTCGGTTCCAGAAGAATAAGATTAAAAATAGAAGAGGCGGGATTGAGGTCGGCCGCTGCCGGTGTTGTCTATAATCTGAAAATTGCCTTTGCCGGCGTGCTGAGAGCGGAAAAGAATGTTTCTCTGACGGAGGAAATACTCAAGAGGAGAGAAATAAACAGGGATCTCGTGAAGTTAAAATATGAGGCGGGCAGGGAAGATAAAGGCGCGTATCTGCGGACGGATGCGGATTATTACCAGTCGCAGTATGAGTACGGGAAGGCGGTAAGGGATTTGAGGACAGCGAAGAAGAATCTCCTGAAGGAAATCGGAAGGGATGATTTCGGCGGTTTTGAAAATATAACGGTCACGGGGTCATTGACCGCGGTTTCACTGCCCGCGGCTGTGCCTTTTGACGAATTGATAATCGAATCACCCGAGTATCTGGCGGCGGGTTTTGAACGCGATTTGGCAGGGCATAGTTTAAAGTTTAAAAAAGCGGCTCTGTTCCCCGAGGTTTCCCTGACCGGCAGCGCTTCGGAGGGCGGCAGTTTTTCGGATTCAGACGGAACGCAGTGGAGTGCGGGAGCGGAGATGTCTTATTCTTTTCTTTCGTCGGGGAAAGACATCTATAACAGGCAGCTCGCAAAAATAGGCGCGCATAGGGCTGACGAAAATTTCAGGGCGGTGAGGTCTCGCCTCCTCTACCGGTATCAGAAAGCGTGGGACGACCTGACGGATGCCGCCGAAGGGCTGGAAGTGAGAAAAAAATACTATGCCGCTTCCGCCGAAAGAGACAGAATAGTGCAGGAAAAATATATCAACGGACTTGTCTCCTACCAGGACTGGGATTCTGTTGAGAAAGAGTTTATAAGCGCGCAAAAAAGTTTACTGGCTGAGGAATATGGTGTTTTTACGGCATTAGCGGACTGGAAGCGGCTCCTTGCCGAGGGGGAATGATGAAGCGTAAATTGTTTCTGTTGCTTGTGCCGGTTGTGCTGATAATCGGCGGGTTTATATTTTTCAGAAAGGGGAAGAAAGAGCCGGACTACAGGGATGTGCGGCCTCGCAGTGGAACAATCGTCCAGAGCATTTCGGCGAACGGGACGGTGAAGCCGAGGAACCGCCTGGAGATAAAGCCGCCTTTTTCCGGCCGTCTGGACAGGGTGCTTGTGAAGGAAGGGGACATGATAAAAAAAGGGTCGATTCTCGCCTGGATGAGTTCCCAGGACAGGGCAGCCCTGCTTGACGCCGCGCGCTCGAAGGGTGCGGCAGAACTGAAAAAATGGGAGGACGTTTATAAGCCCACGCCGATTGTTGCGCCGATGTCGGGTTTCATTATCAAGAGAAGTTTTGAATCCGGTCAGACGGTGGGCGCCTCTGATGCAGTGCTGGTTATGGCGGACAATTTAATCGTTCAGGCGCAGGTCGACGAGACGGATATGGGAAAATTAAATGTCGGGCAGTCGGCATCAATTATCCTTGACGCTTATCCGGAAAACAGTTTTTCGGGAAAAATCGAACACATTGCTTACGAATCGCAGGTTGTAAACAACGTGACGATTTACAATGTTGACATCCTGCCGTCCCGGGAACTGCAGGTTCTCCGCTCGGGAATGAGTGTGGAGATAGAAATAAAACTTAATGAGAAAAAGAATATCTTAATTCTGGCGGGCAGCGCAGTGCAGCAGAGGAGAGGAAAGAGTTTTGTTCTTGTAAAGACGCCTTCCGGCTCCGACCGCAGAGAGATAGAGACGGGCATCAGCGACGGGGTAAATATTGAAATTGTTTCCGGGCTGTCGGAGGATGATACTGTTCTTGTCAAAACAGAGAGCGGCGAACGTTCAAGAGGGCGCAGGGGTTTGCCCGGAATGAGCGGCCGGTGAAAGGAAGTTGTAGCAGCAGTTTGTTCCGTTTAGCAGGGATTATGTTTGAAAATGTCATTGTCTTCCGGGGACTCTCACGTCTGTGGCTCGCTCCGCAATCCTGCGGGCATACCGTCAATCTCCTCGGATTGACGGCTCCGTCAGGCACCATCCGCCGCCTTGTAGTCGCTCACACAGCCCCGGCAGACAACGATCATTTTCACTGCATGATGGATAAATGATAAAACTGGAAAATATCGGTAAGACATATCGTCTCGGCGAAGTCGGAGTTAATGCCTTAAAGAACGTTTCTCTGAATATCTCGCAGGGCGAATTTGTGGCGATAATGGGCCCGAGCGGTTCCGGCAAGTCAACGCTTCTTCACATTCTCGGTCTTCTGGATAAACCGGAGTCCGGTTCTTACAAGTTAATGGGGAGAGAAGTCGCCGCTCTCAGCGCGGATGAACTGGCGATCCTCCGGAATGAGACATTCGGTTTTGTTTTCCAGATGTTTAACCTTCTGCCGAGGGTTTCCGCTATTGACAATGTTGCCATTCCTCTTTTATACGCATCAGGGGAGCATAATGAAAATTTCAGTTCTCCGGGAGCATTGCTTAAAAGAGTGGGAATGGAAAAAAGGTCGGGACATTTTCCGAACGAACTCTCCGGCGGGGAACAGCAGAGAGTGGCTGTCGCCCGTGCGCTGGTGAAGAACCCGCGGATAGTCCTTGCGGATGAGCCGACGGGGAACCTTGATTCCGTCGCTGCCGGGGAAATTATGAAGTTATTGAAAGAACTGAATGATTCCGGCATCGCGGTAATTATGGTCACGCATGAGGAAGAACTGGGAATGCAGGCGAAGAGAGTGCTCAGGGTTTTCGACGGGAAGATTGTTTCCGATGAAAAGCTCCGCGACGTTGGCGCCCGAGCCGGAAATTCCGCCGTAGCGCCGGTTCTCCGCCAGCACCGGCTGGCAAGTTTTACCCGGATCAAAAGTTATTTTAAACAGGCG
>JBDRMV010000038.1:0-6627 GCA_043811795.1 bacterium
AAAACTAAACATATGTTTAGTTTTAAGTAAAAGGCGGAATTATGAAATTTTCTAAACCATTGGATAAAATTTTGAATCAGACGGCAAAAGTGAGAATTCTTCGCTTTTTCATAAAGACAGGAGCGGAATGGACAGGCCGCCAAATTTCTAAAGAGATTGGGGTAAGTCCGGTCACTTGTCATAAGGCGCTCCGGTATCTCTATAAAGAAGGACTGCTTCTATTTCGCAGTGTGGGAGTCGGGCATCTTTACAAATTGAATGATGAAAATTATCTCGTGAAAAAAGCGGTCAAACCATTATTTGAACAAGAAGACAGGTGTTACCGGCGTTTGAAGGAAATATTATTGAAGTATTTGGGAATTTTGGCGCCGCAGAAATTGGTTTCCGCGGTTATTTTCGGCAGTGTATCAAAGAAAAACGAAAGAGCAAAAAGTGATATAGATATTCTTCTGCTTGTGAAAAAGGAAGAAGATAAAGACATAATTGAGAGGAAAATGGAACTTGCCGGCGCTGTAATAATCAGGGAATTCGGCAATGCTCTTTCTCCGTATATTCAAACTGTCAATGAATTCAAGTCCAGGAAAAAAAAGAGCCTCCCTGTAATCAAAGAAATATTGAAGAATAATTTTCTCATTGCAGGAAAACCGTTAAAGGATTTATGACCGCGAAAAAAATAAAAAATACAGAGGTCAATAGAAATAAATATAAAATTTACCTGAAAAAAGCATCAGAGTTTTATCAAAGCATGGTTCAGGCGGAAGAATCAAAAAGCTGGAATGCTGTTGGATTGAATAGTGTTCATTGCGCGATATCGGCTTGTGATGCTGTTGTTGTTTTTCATCTTGGCATGCGGTCAGTTTCCGGTCAGCATAGAGACGCTGTAGAATTATTGAATGGCATTTTGATAAAGGACGCAAATAAAAAATCGGGATTGTTGAATAGGATTCTTGCTAAAAAGAATATTGTTGAGTACGAAGACAGAGATTTTCAGGAGAAGGAAGCAAAAGAGCTGATAAAATTGACAATAAGATTTTTTAACTGGGTTAAAGAAATTCTGCCGGATGGCCGCTAAAGAATGGGGACGGTTCTGGAATTGGTGAATAAAGGTGGCTCATGAGAAAAGACCAAATACGTCGGCGTTGCTGGTTTTAGGATGAGCAGGAAGAGGTTTGTGTTCTGGGTTTGTCTGATTTTTTTGATTGGGTTTTTATGGAACAGGTTCGGGGAGAGGGTAAGAGAAATTTTTTCAAAAAAAGAAGTCAGAACCGTTAAAATTGCAAAGCCGAAACGCAAAAGAATTATTTCCTGCTACATTGAAGGAGAGGTGGAAAGGCCGGGCATTTATTATTTGGAAGAGGGTTCGCTCGTGGACGACCTCGTTAAAGAAGCGGGGGACTTTACCAAAAAAGCGGACTCAGAAAAAATAAATCTCTCCATGGTCGTTCAAGACCGCTCGACAGTAAAGGTTCCTAAAAAGTCCTTTTTCAAGTCAATCGGGATAGGTCAGGCGCCGGAAAAGAAGTATTTTATGGCGCCGATGGAAATTGTTGAAGAAAAATAATATTCCGCCGGTATATATTGTTACCGTCCTCTTCATTTTAGGGATAATTTCAAAGTTTTACGATTCGTATGTTTTTTTTCTGCCCGCGTTAGCCGTCGCCGCGGTGTTTCATCCGCGGTCAGGCGCGGTGTTTTCAACCCGTATGAAATGGTTTTTTACTTATTTTGCCGTTTTCCTTTTTGCGTTTTTTTATACGGGACATCACATCCCGGCACCGCCGGATGCCGGCGCGCCCTCGGGAAAAAAGGTTACGGGGCGCGTCCGGGGTTTTCCAAAAGGTCTAACCTTTATTTTAAAAACAGAGGAAGGCAGGTTTCTGGTTTGGACAAAGGCGTCGATGCCGCATCCGGGCGATACCGTCTCGGTCTCGGGCAAGTTCCTGCCTCTTGAAGAGAGATATAATTTTTCGGACGTTAACTGGTACGAGATAAATACGATAAAGAAAATTAAAGGAAGGATTTTCGCGAAGAATGTGCAAGTCGTATCCCGGAGTTCCGGTCTGAATAAACTCCTGTACGAAACGAGGAAAAAACTTGATGAAAAAATGTCCTGCTATTTCTCGGGGAAAAACGCCGCGTATCTGCGCGGCTTTATCTGGGGTGATAAATCGGACCTTTCGGACGCCGTCCTTACCAATTTCCGCCGGACAGGTCTCATGCATCTCCTCGCCGTAAGCGGTCTGCACATAGGTCTTTTTACCACGGTGTTCGCCGTTTTTATTTCTTTTTTTGCAGGCCCCCGCAGGGCGCTTCTCCTGTGCATCCCGTTTGCTTTTCTGTATTCTTTCCTGTGCGGAGCGTCCGTGAGTTCTCTCCGTGCGGCGATAATGTTTTCCATTTTAGCCGCGGGTCTGTACATCGGACGGAGGGGTTCTATGGGTTCGGGCCTTTTCGCATCGGCCCTTGTCATGCTTCTGATTGACCCCCTGTCAATTTTTCAGGTGGGTTTCCAGCTCTCTTATCTTGCGACGGCGGGCATTATTTTTCTCTCGCCGAAAATTACGGGATTCCTGAACAGGTTTCTTCCGAAATCCCTTGCATCCGTTATTTCCATCGGGTTCTCCTGCCAGATTTTTATAATACCTATTCTCAACAACACCTTTCTCGAATTTTCGGTAATAAATCCTTTTATAAACCCCTTTGTTCTTCCGATTGCAGGGGGCATTGTTTTTTCTATCTTTTTATTCTTTTTGAGTTGTCTGCTGGGTGTGATTCCTTTCATGGGTTTTATTTCTTTGAATCTTGCGAGAATTTTTTCTTCCGCCGGTTCTTTTTTTATTACGGTTCTGGATGTGATTCTCAACCGGGCGGGGGCAGTTTCTTTTGCAATGGTCGGGTTCGGCCATCTGGCGGTTTTTCTCTGCATCGCGTATTATCTGTTTCTTTCCGCTGTTGTTTCGGGGCGGAGGAAATTTCTTTTTGTTTCCGCGCTGGTTATTGCCGGCTCGATTTTTTATCAGATGCATGACCGTCGCGAATTCCGTCTTTACATTCCGAAGTTTGACAGGGGAGAATGTGTTTTTATCTCATCGTCCGGAAAATGGTATCAGATAGGAACCGCCTCGGATATTGAAGGAAAACTTCAGGACGGTTATTTAAGATTTCTGAAATTCTACGGGATAAAGGAAATTTCGGGCTGCTTCATCCTGTCTTCTTCGATTTATCATCTCGGCGCGTTTGAGAACATTTTGTCGGGCGGGTTCTGCCGGAACTTTTATTACGGGCCGGATATTCCGAGGACAAACGAGTTTGAAAACATTCTGTACCTGAGTAAAGGGAAAGGGATTCTGAAAAAACTTGAAGGGGATTTTGCGGAAAACGGTTTTGTCTTTTCAATCGCGGGTGAGGCGCTCATGATAAGAAAGGGGGATTTCCTTGCCTCGTATGCAAGCGGTTTGGAAATACTGGAGGGTGATTTTGACGTCTGTATCGGCGGCTATTGCAGGAATTGTAAATTTTGTATAATTCCAAAGGAAGAAGAGAAGGGAGTTATTTTGAGATTTGGGAAAAAGGTTAAAAGAATAAAGTGGTCGTAATTAAAATCGGCGGAGAGATTTTAGAGTTCCCTCAGGAATTTGCGAAGTTTGCGGAACTGTTGAAAACCGTCTCGCCCGCTGCGGTTGTCTTCGGCGCCGGGGTTCAGATAAACAGGCGGTTAAAAGAAACGGGTATTCCGTTCCGGTTCTATAAAGGGGAAAGAATCACGACCATGCAAATGCTTGAAATCGTTAATGATGAATTCAGGAAGATAGCCGGCAGGATTAAGAGCATGCTTGAGCAGGATGAGGTGCAGTTTATAGACGGGTCGTCTGTTTTTGCCTGCAGGAAGAAGTCGCCGGAACTTGGTTTCGTCGGGGAAATCGTTTCGGTCACTGCGGAAATCGTGAAAAAATATCTCAAAGAGGGCAAAATTGTGATTGTTTCCCCGATAGGCAAAGACGGAGATGGAAATCTCTGCAATGTAAATGCGGATGTTTCGGCGTCTGCGCTGGCGGCGGCGCTCTCCGCGGATTCGCTGATTTATTTTACAAAAGTGAAGGGCGTTCTGGACGAATACAACAATCTTATAAGGAACTTAAACGGGGAAAAAGCCGCGGAACTTATGGAAAAGAAGGTCGTTTCCGAGGGAATGATACCGAAAGTTAATTCTGCAATCAGCGCGCTGAAAAACGGGGTCGGCAGAGTTTTGATAGGTGAAACGGCGGTGGAAAGCTGATGCTGACAGGAAATTGCTATTGCGGAGTATATTTGGTAAAATTCCGGGAGGTTATATGAAAAAAATATTTTTGATTCTGATTTTTCTGCAGGGATGCACAAATGATTATGTCGCCCGTATCGGGAGCAGAAAAATAACGGAGAACTCGTTCAAAAGCAGGATGCTCGACGTTCCTACTTATTACAGGGGCTTTCTCGAAACGGAAGGTGGGCGAAGGCAGTATCTTGAAGGCATCGTCAACGAAAGCGTGCTGGTTGAACTCGCGGAAGCAAAAGGGATTCACAGGCGTCCTGAGGTCAGAGAAAGAATGGATGCCATGAAGGACCAGATTCTGCTTGAGAGCGTCGTTGAGGATTTGAAAAAGGACCAGCTCAAGGTTTCTGACGAGGAAATCTCGGAGTATTACGAACAGCGCAGGGAATTTTATCTGCATCCCCCGAGGGCGAGTGTTTCTCACATTCTCGTGGGGACAAAGACCGAAGCGCAGAAGATTTACAATGATATAAAAGCGGGAGCAAGTTTTTCGCAGATGGCAAAAAAACATTCCATAGACAGGGAAACGGCGGCGCAGGGAGGAGACCTCGGTTATTTTGAAAAAGGGGAAATGGTGCCCGAGTTTGAGGACGCCGCCTTTGCTCTGAAGGAAACCGGAGATGTTTCGGATGTGATAAAAACGGCTTTCGGCTGGCATATTATCAAATTGACAGGTCGTAGTACCGCTACGTCAAAGACAAAAGACGATGCCCGCGAAGAAATAGTCCAACTGCTCGGGAAGGAAAAACTTGATAATCTTCTCCAGTTTTATAAGAAAAAATTTCATGTAAAAGTCAACTATGAGCGTATTGCAGGTATTTATCCGCCGTGGCATGTGCCGGAAAAAAGCGAGGCGAAAAAGTGAAAAAATTGCATTTCGTTTTTGTGTGTTTGTTTTTAGTAAATTCCCTGAACGCCAGAATTCTGGACCGTATTGTTGCCACCGTTAACGGGCAGGCTATTTTTTATTCCGATTTCTCGGCGAGATTAAAACCGTTTGTCGAGCAGATTAACCTCACGGTTAAAGATGAGGACGGGAGAGAGCAACATCTGAAGCGCCTGAGGAAAGAGATACTTGATGCAATGATCGAGGAGAAGGTCCTTGCGGGTTCGGCAAAAGAGATGAATGTTCAGGTTACCGAAAGCGAGGCTGAACAGGGCATTGCCGAAGTAAGGGCAAGGTTTAAGACGGAGAAAGAATATGCTGAAGAACTTGAAAAGCAGGGTATGAAGCCCGCCGATATGCGGGAACACATCAAGGAACAGCTGATGACGATTAAACTGATAAATTCCGAAGTCAGGGCGAAGATTTCCGAACCGAAAGAAGAAGAAATACGAAAATTTTACGACGAGAACGAGGAGAAAATGGTCGTCGGCGAACAGGTCAGGGTGAAGCAGATTTTTTTTGAGGTTAAGGATAAGCAAAAAGAAGATGTCCGCAAAATTGCGGAAAAAGCCCTTGCCGAAGTGAAAAAGCACCCCGAGGATTTCGGCAACCTGGCTGAAAAGTACTCCAGTATTCCTGAAAACGCGGGCGACACCGGATATTTCGGGAGAGAAGATAAAATTCCGGAATTCGAAAAACCCTGTTTTAAATTGAAAGTGGGCGCTGTTTCGGACATCGTCGAAACGCCGCTCGGATATCACATTATCAAATGTATCGGCAAAAAAGCTCCCGAGAAAAAAACATTTGCGGAATCAAAAGAATACATAAAGAACTATCTTTTTACGGCAAAGATGGAAGAAAAATATACCAGATGGGTCAGGGCGCTGAGAGACCAGGCGACTATCAAAATTCTTGACAAAGAACTGCTCGAATAGTTGGGGACATCTGAAAAGAACTGTCCCCTTCCACTCCCACCCGATTTTGATAACTTCCGGCGACCCTGCCGGAATCGGGCCCGAACTGATAATTAAACTTTCCAGGCGGGCGGAGTTTTCCGAATGTTGTTCTGTGATAATCGGGAGAGTTTCGCTTTACAGGGCGTTATTCGCGGCGTTCAGCGCCGATGCGTCCGCGATTAATCCCGTAACGGGTCTTTCGGAAGCGGCTGCGGGGAAGTTAAACATAATGGAGCCGCCGGTCAAACAGGGATTTAAATTCGGTTCATCCCCGGGAAAAGAAAGCGCGAAAGAGGCAATTTCCTATCTTGATTTCGCCGCAGAACTTATAAAAAAAGAAAATCTGCCGTATCTGTTGACGGCGCCGGTTTCCAAAGAAAACATTTCCCGTATCAGAAAGGGTTTTTCGGGGCACACTTATTATCTTGCCGACTTTTTTGGCGTTTCGCGGGATGAGGCGGCGATGTTGTTTCTGT
>JBDRMV010000039.1:0-2449 GCA_043811795.1 bacterium
GGCGTTTAATATGGCTGTTAGATGACTTTCGATTATTCTTTTTTTTACGCGTGCGCTGACTTTGATGTTGCCGGTTGTTTTAATATCTTTCAAAGCGGCTGCGCTGAGTTTCCCCGCTTCAGCGCTGAGTAATTTCAACCCTGTCAGATAAAACTCCGCCTTTTTTGATATTGAGAGTACTCCTCCGGCGCCGCTCACTGCAACGACGGGTTTTGTTATTTTCCCGGCGCGCAGTTCAAAACCCATAGCCGTTACTATCGACGGGAAGTCCATAGCGGAGATTTTCTCTTGCAGGACTTTTACTTTTCTTTTCGGATGTCCGACGACGATTGCGCAGACAATTCCTTTTTTGTTCTTCAGCCAGTCCGTAAGCGGCAGGGTTTTTTTAGCGCCGGTCAGATAATATTCAACTTCCGCATTGTATGCCGCCAGGACAGGCAGGAGGTTCGAGATAAAGAATTTTCCCGCCGCCGTCCCGCCGATAGTGGCCATATTCCTTACGTTTATGCCGGTAAAACAGCGCGCCGCTTTTGCCAGTTCTTTCGGAACCGCGCGGCTTTCGGCAATTTCCTGAATTGTAGCGGAAGCGCCGATTACGACTTTGCCGCCGGACGCTTTTATCCCGCCAAGCCCGAGATTTTTAAGGTCAATGAGTGAGTTTGCTTTCGGCGAGCCCCGCCAGTTTAATACCGTCCCGCCGGCGAAATAAGCGCTTCCGGCATTCTTTTTCTTGAGATTTTCAGCCTGTTTTAAAGAAACTGCCGCGTAATATTGCATAAGATTACCCCATTAAATTAGTCTGCATTATTCATATTCTCTGAGGAAAAATCGGGTCAGCTCTATTTTTGTACTATTTTTGTACAGGAAGAATATTGGCAAAAATAGAACTGACCCATTTTTCTTTAATAACACTTTCATTAAAAATACACTCATTATGAATAATGCAGATTAGCATAATGTACCTGTATTTTGCAATCCTTATCAGGACAGTTTAAAGTTTCACGCATGATGGCAATTATATATTTTTTTCAAGGCGTTCCATGAGATGATTTCCGCCCATTTTGTGAGCGTGAGCAGGTTGAAAATCATTTCCTTTTCTTTTTGACTTCCGGAAAATGTGTCGCATCCCTCGCGGAGTATTTTCACCCTGTATCCCCTGAAGTAAAGTTCCTGCACCGTGCAGAGCAGGCACTTGTCAAGGGTCAGCCCGAAGAGAATGCAGTTTTTCCTTAAATTCTTTTTAAGCCAGAACGTAAATTTTCTGTCATCAACGTACGGCCATGACGTTTTTTTTACAGTTCCGGCATTTTTGCGCGTCCACACCGGCGAGTTCATTGCCTTGAACCATTGCGATTTCCGCAATTCGTCGGGGAGTTCCGAAAGAAAACCGTCCGACCCTGGCGCGCAGTGGGGCTTTTTGTCGCCGCGGCGCGGCTTTCTGTAATCCGCCGCTATTTCGCTGACTTTGATGTCCTTTTTTTTCAGAAAGGGGAAAAGATTTTTTTTTACAAAATCAACCATGGGTCTTTTCCTGAAAAAATATCCGTCGGGCGACGTAAACTCTTTCTGAAAATCAACGCAGACAAAGGAGAAATTCTCCATTTGATATCAGCGTTTTGAATACTGGAATCTTTTTCTGGCTTTCGGCTGCCCGGGTTTTTTCCTTTCCACAACTCTTGAGTCCCTTGTGAGGAGACCTTCTTTCCGCAGGACGTTTTTGTGGTCCCCGGATATTAAAAGCAGCGCTTTTGAAATGCCGTGTCTTATTGCCTGCGCCTGTCCCGAAAGACCGCCGCCGGTAACATGAACGGTGAAGTCGTAATTTTTCCTCGTGGACGTTACTATCAGAGGCCGGATGATTTCGTGTTTTGCCAGCGGGTATCCTTTGAAGTAGTCCTCGAAGTTCTTTTTGTTGACAGTAATTTTTCCCGAGCCGTCTTTTAAAACAATTTTCGCTACTGCGCTTTTTCTTTTACCCGAAGTTGCTATCTCAGCCATTTTTCACTCCTGTTATATTTGCTGCATGCGGATGTTTTTCCCCGGGATAAACGCGGATTCTCCGCAGAGCTGTTTTTCTTAAACGGTTTTTCGGAAGCATTCCTTTTACCGCTTCTATTATAACCTTCCGCGGGTCTTTCTCAAGGAGTTTTCCAAGGGTTATTCTTTTCCAGTGTCCGGGCTGTGTCGTCGGGTGAAAGAAAAATTCTTTTGTGACCGCTTTGGTTCCGGTCAATTTTACGGCTTTGGCGTTTATGACGACGATGCCGCAATCGGCCAGTTTATTCGGATGATAAGGCAGCGTGTCCTTGCCGCGCAGTATTTTGGATATCTGCACCGCGCAGCGGCCTATTGCTTTTCCCTTTACGTCCAAAAGAAACCACTTCAGGTTTTTCATAATGACGAATTATACTTTTTAGGGGCCTTTATTGTCAAGGGCGTGTCGAAAAAT
>JBDRMV010000040.1:0-2171 GCA_043811795.1 bacterium
CTGAAAATTTGATTTGATAAAAAGAAAAATACGGAATTACAGGAGGTTGCAATGAAACACTTAACGGAGCATCTCTGGCTTAACACTTCCAACAGGCGGGATTACATAAATATCACGCCCGAAGTCGAGAAACTGGTTAAAAAAAGCGGGGTAAAAGAAGGGCTTTGCCTTGTGAACGCCATGCACATTACCGCCAGCGTGTTTATCAATGACGCTGAAAGCGGACTGTTGAAGGACTTTGACGACTGGCTGGAAAATTTTGCTCCACACGAACCTTTATCAAAATACAGGCATAACAGAACCGGCGAAGACAACGGCGACGCTCATCTCAAGAGGACGATAATGGGAAGAGAGGTGGTTGTTGCCGTTACCGGCGGCAAACTTGATTTCGGCCCGTGGGAACAGATATTTTACGGCGAATTCGACGGGAAGAGAAAAAAAAGGGTTTTGGTAAAGGTAATCGGCGAATAGATACTGCACCGGTTTAAAAAAACTCGCTCTTAAATTAAACCTGGTTTTTGCATCGAAGCAAAAAATGCTCTTCGGGCAGTCCGTCTCTGGCGTGGCATTCTGTCAGCAGAGTTAATGTTTTATACCTGCTGATTTTCTTTTTCAAACTTCCAGAAGTCAGATGGTTTCAGGATTGGTATTTTTTGAAATTTCTTTAAAATGAGAATATCGTTATCACCTGTAATTAAGCAGCCCGCATTTGCGGATACGGCTGAGGCGAGAATTTTATCATCATCAGGGTCGCGACAAACAAGGAAAGGCAGGGAAATAGGATTGATTATTGTGGAGTTTTTTTTAAGGAAATTTATAGCCCTGTTTGTTTCTTTTTCTGTGAAACTAAATTTATTTGTAAGATTTTTTTCGACTTCCCGTAAAATTTGCTGTGATGTGTAAATTATGTGTTTTCCCAGGCAGTGATCAAAAATATCTTTGCATGCTCCATGAGATATAAGAGCAGCAATCAGAACGTTTGAGTCAAAAAGAATCTTCAAGAAACTTTTTTGAAAACGTCTTCGTCTGTATAAATGCCTTTACTTTGCGCTTTCGGGACCATTAAACAGCGCAGGCTGTGAAATTCTTCTCTCGCTAAAAATTGTCTTAATGCTTGTTGAACAATGCTACTTCTGTCGAGATGTTCCTTTTTACTGAACCGGTCCAATGTTTTTTTAATAGAACCGGGCAAACTTATGCAAACGGATTCTCTCATAATCCCCCCTCTTTTTGCGTCTATTACATTGTAATACAAAACCGAAAGGTTGTCAAGGGGTGAAAAAAGAGATGTGAAAAAAGAGAATGAATGCTTTTCCCCCTGCACGCCATGAGCGCACAGCGGCAAAAGTTTATTTATATCAACCGGCGCCGGCGGGGGTTACCGCCATTTTTTGTGAAACCACCACCACTGGCCGGGGTATTTTCTTACGAACATTTCGATCTGTTCGTTGAACTTCTGCGTATTTTCACCCTCGTCGCCGCTTATATTCATCGGCTTCCCTATGATTATTTTGTGTTTTGTCCCCTTCCTTACAATAAAAGCAGGCAATACCGCCGCTCCGGATTTTCTTGCGAGCGTGTCCGCTCCCTGCGGCGCCAGAATTTCCCGCCCGAAGAAACGCGTTTTTATGCCTCTTGAGAATTTCTGGTCCACAAAGATAAAAAGGGAATGGCCCCTGCGCAGTTCCCTGAGAGACCTCTTGAGAGACAGAAATCTCGGCTTGTAGTATATGAGTATGCTGTAAAGTTTTCCGGTGCCTGTAATCTTCCTCCGGTACACGTTGAACATGCGCTCGAGGTGGCTGTTCGCCACCTCTTTGAGTATAAGATACACCTTCTGCCCGTCCGCAACAAACTTGCACACCATCAAAGCAAACTGCCCGAGGTGGGCGGATATAAACAGGACGGGTCCTTTTCCGAGCGCGGCGGCGTAATTTTCAAAACCCTCGTATGAAAACCTGCGGTTCATCTCCGCTGCGCCGCGCACATAGTAATAGTTTAACTCGAAAATGCCTTTAACAAGGTTCTGGAACGATTCTATGGCGATTTTTCTTTTTTCTTCTTTCGTTTTTGTGTTGCCGAATGCAAGATCAAGGTTACTGAGAGCGGTGCGTCTTCTCGGTACGGCGGCGTAAAAACCCAGCCACCCGAGCAGGTCGGCGAGTTTGTTT
>JBDRMV010000041.1:0-14454 GCA_043811795.1 bacterium
GAATGCGCAACCGCGCAGGCGAGTTCGCAGCTCCTGCACGCCAGGCATTTCTCCGGGTCGATATAAATAATTTTCATTCTATTTTCCAGACATCATTGGCTGCAGGTTAAGCTTCTTCCTTTTCTCGTCCAGCAGTTTCACAATCATATCCGCGGTCTTTACCGGATCCGCTTCAAAAACAAAGTGCGCGCCGACCAGTTTTTCGATATCTTCCAGCAGGAATTTCTTCAGTTTCTCACTGCCTGTTACGGGAAAAGGATTGCCGAGGAAAGTCGTTACGCCCGTTGCCACAGCATAGCAGGCGATCGTGACAGCCTTCTCACTCATCCATTCCGGAGCCGCAGCAGCAACAGGGATGTCCGAAAAATCCTCTCCCAGCCCCCCTTCTTTCAGGACATTGCACAAAATCACGAGAATTCTCGATATATCAACACACGAGCCCAGATGCAGAACCGGCGGAATTCCAACGGTATCGCATATTTCTTTTAGTCCGGGACCACACAGCTCCTTCGCTTCGGGTGTGAGCAGACCCGCTTTTGCCGAGGCAATCGCCGAACAACCCGTTGTAACGACAAGCACATCCCTCTTTATCAGTTCCTCTGTCAGTCTGACATGACATAAGTCATGAACCTGCTTGGGATTGTTACACCCGACAATACCCGCCGCACCTCTTAACCTTCCGGAAATTATAGCATCGTTTAACGGACGGTATGTTGAACGGTACTTGCCTCCGAGAAAGTGAAAAACGGATTCAGCCGTAAAACCTGCTACAAGATCCATTGTAATATCCGGAATATTTACTTTTTCCTTCACCCTGTTCTGAAAATTATCTATAGCGATTTTAACAATTTCCTTGGCAATATCCAGCGCTTTCTCTTCATTAAACTCTATATGTGTCGCAAACGGAAATTTCGCTTTCGGTGAGGTCGAAATAAGTTTCGTATGAAAACATTGGCAAAGATTTCCGAGTTCCGGCATCACGCACTGCACATCTACCAGCATAACCTCTACGGCTCCGGTGGCAATTGCCAGTTCCTGCTGCAGGAAATTACCCGCAATAGGTATGCCGTGACGCATAAGAATCTCATTCGCAGTACAGCAGATTCCGGCGAGGTTTATCCCCCTGGCGCCCCTGCTCTTTGCGTATTCCAGCATTTCCTTATCCCTGACCGCTGACACCATAACATCCGACAGCGTGGGTTCATGCCCGTGCACGATAATATTTACCTCGTCTTTTTTAAGAACTCCTAAATTAACCTTTGCTCTCAACGGCTTGGGTCTTCCGAACAAAATATCGGACAATTCGGTAGCAATCATGGAACCGCCCCAGCCGTCTCCGAGAGCGCTTCTCAAGCCCTGAAGCATGAGACTGGTCTCATCGTTATCAACGCCCATATTGGTTCTGTGCATTATCTCCACTATTTCCCTGTCTATACCGCGGGGAATTATTTTAAGGGCTCTCCACAACTTCTGCCTTTTTTCAGGAGCGCGCTTGATAAACCTCAATTCGCCTTCCTGCCGAGAGAACTCCGCAAAAGCTATTTCGGCCACTTCTTTCGCTATCTCGTTTACATCGCGGCCTTCTGTTTTTATGCAGAATTCGCCGGCAATGGCCATAAGTTTCTTTTTATCCTTGACCTTATATCCGTTTGTCTTGCCTTCGCTGGCCAAATGCAGTGTATGGACGATATCTCTTCCGTGGTCGGAGTGGGCGGCGCCGCCGGCGGCTATCATCCTGGTAAGATTTCTAGCGGAAATTATTCCGGCGGTAGCCCCGCAGATTCCTTTTTGAGGTCCTTCACCAAAAGGGTCTATCCTGCACGGCCCCATAACGCACGTCTTGCAGCATAATCCCATTTCACCGAAACCGCACTGGGGAAGCATTTCCTCGTATCTGGTCCAGGCGGTTTCAAGTTCCGGATTTTTTTCAAGAACCTCCTCACTTGCTTTATCGTGTGTTAATTTATCAGGTTTCTTCATCATTCTCCTCCCGTTTTTTATACGCTAACCTGCATTATTCTCTTCGGAGAAAAATCGGGTCGCCTCTATTTTTCGGGGTCAGTTCTATTTTTGTTATTTTTTTTTCTATGCAAAAATAGAGCTGACCCCATCCTGTAAAATAGAAGCGGCCCATTTTTCTTCCCATTTTTCTTTAATAACACTTTCACCAAAAATACCCTCATTATGAATAATGCAGACTAAATTACGGTCATGAATTCTAAAGACCGCTTCACTGCTATTAAATCCTGATAATAACCTCGCCGGCGCTGTAGCGCAGTTTATCGGCGTCCATCTTTTTCTCATCGTAAATATAGTTAACCATAAACCCGAATGACTCCTCTACTCCGCGGGGAGAAACATTGGCGCAAAAATTAATACCTCCGATATAAGCGCCGTTACTGAGATGAAAATTTTCCACAGGGTCAAAAGCCGCATTTGTGTGAAGCCCGGTTTTTCTATCATGCCTTTTCTCCTCCTTTAAATAATAAAGCATTAGATTTTTTAACGGACTTTTCATATTCTTGCGGAAAACAGGGTTCCCGTACCACTTTTTCTTTTCCAAAACGGTTTTCAACATTCCCGCTAACTCAAAATCTTCGGATTTCAGTTCCTGCCTGATTTCCCTTATCTCCTTTTCCGTAAAGAACTGATGTTCCCTATTTTCGTTAATGTCCTGCCCGTGCAGGAAAAAATCATGGTCCTGCGTATCCAGTACTGTTTCCAGATAACTCCTGAACTCCGGCACTGGACTCAAAGTGGCAAAACGGGAAATCTGAGGATAATTTTTCTTTAAGAATTCTTTTGCCCGTATAATCATTTTCCTGCCCGCCCCTATTCCCTGCAGACCCTTGAAAGTCGTGTTTATTGAATAAAAAATTGCAGTGTTTGCCTTTGAAACATCAATTGTCCCGCGCTTTGAACCGATAACACTTTCAATATTTCTGATGAGACCTCTTGAAAAAGCAATTTCGATATACACGAGCGGTATTGACGGCATTTTAAAATGTTCAATAGAAAGAATAATCCTGTCGGGGCTGTTGAGCCGGTTTTCAAAAGACCACCAGTGCGCGGAAGGATGAACCCCTTCCTTTTCCGCAATGTATTTTAAAAGTTTAACCGAGGTGTTCTGAAGATTACAGACCCTGGTGTTGAAATACTGGAAATTAAATATCTTTGAGAAATACTCCTTGAATGTGGCATTAAGATTCTTCATGGGAAGAACCCTTTTCCCCGCTACTTTCTTTTCTCTCAAATTTATAAAGTCCTCCCGCAGAACAATCAGCCATTCGGGCGTATCCATCACCGCAAATATCTGATTGAGGATAGATTCTATTCTTTTTGGATCCATTGCATCGAGAATCTGGAACAGGGCGCTCTGGTGCTCCGGGCTTTGATTGTAAAATTTACGGATTGTGCTCAGAGAATCGGAATATGCGGTCTGCTCGGTGGAAAGCAAATAAAGCGCATTTTCAACTTTTTCCTGAACGGGCTTAATAAATTTAAACTGCCTGAAAATACCGGTAATAGAATCCGATATCTTTTCTCTGAGTTCAGTTAAATTAAAATGCCTTTCTTCTAACACTCTCTTCCCTTCTTGACTATGGAAGGGGACAGACCCCAACTATTCCAGATTTTTTCCAGTTCTTCTTTTATCTGCCCCGCCTTATCTATACTGCCGCGCTCTTTTCGCAAAGATTGATTGTATGAAATAAACCCTGCTAAATCAATTTCCCGCAGATTTTCCTTCAAATATTTTTTATCATTACTACCACATATTTTATTACAGATAGCTTTTATGTTCTTGACTCCGAGTTTGTCCGCAATAGTTTTTATTTTCAGAGATGTGGCGATACTTTTGATTTCAGGCTCCACAACCAGCACAAGCACATCAACTCCCGCAACCACTCCCCGCGTAAGGTGCTCGATACCTGCTTCCATATCCAGAATTACAACTTCATCCCTCTCCAGCACAAGATGGCTTATCAATGATTTTACGAGAGCATTCTCCGGGCAGAAACACCCTGTCTTGTTCCTGAATTTGCCGATCTGCATTATTTTTATACCGTTAAAATTTAAGGAATATTTTTCCGGCAGGTCCTCGACAAAAGGGTTCAGTTTAAACAACCCTTCACCCGCGGCGGTCCGGTCTTTTATCATCTCTTTTAACCCTGAAATAGACTGCAGTTTTGCATTTCTGTCAAAGAGCGATAAAAGATTACTGTCCGGGTCGCAGTCAATGGCCAAAACTTTGCAGCCCTTTTCTCTGAGAATTATGGATAATATCGCGGCAATTGTCGTCTTACCCGAGCCGCCCTTGCCTGAAACTGCGATCTTCACTGTTTATTCTTTCAGTTTTAGAATTATTTTTTCCACCAGTTTTTTTATTTTTTCAAAAGTCATCTCATACACGCTTTTCGGCCGGCCTATGGGGTCAAAAATATCCCCTGCCTCTCCTGCAAATTCCGTCAAAAGAAAAACCTTATCCGAAAAAGAGGAAAATTTCTCCGTCATATAATCCCTCTGCCGCTGCTCCATAACCAGAATGACATCCGCCTCCTCCATTAAATCCTGCGAAACAGGAGTTGAAACATGATTTTCATAAGAAATACCGTTCTCCTTCAGAATTTCTTCCAGCCCCCCGTAAATTCTGTATGTAGGATTTGCCGCAATCCCCGCCGACGTCACGGTAAAATCCTCCGCGAGTTTTTTAAAAATGCCGGCCGCCATAACAGACCTGCAGGTATTTCCCGTACAGACAAAAAGAATTTTTTTACCGCCGCCGGGGCACTGCGAAGTATCTTTTTTTTTCAAAACCGGCCCTCCCTGACAACCTCAATTTCCCCCTTCGTAACATCCAGAATCGTTGACGAAACACCGGAAAGACGCCGAACGTCCATCACTGCAACATCTACTTGCTGCAGCAGCGTTTTTTCGATTTTTGAAAAAACAGAAGGCGCGGGCTGCCCCGAAATATTTGCGGACGTTACCGCCATGGGACCGGTAGCCGTAAGAAGTTTCAGAGCAAAATTATGGTTCGGGACTCTCAGCGCAAGCGTTTTCGCTCTCGCAGGGAGAATTAATGTTACGGTTCCGGGCCAGCGTTCCTTCATAAGCATTCTTACCCTCTGGCTGATACGGCCGACAAGATGGGACGACTCCCTCCATGAAGAAATCAGAACGCCTATCTGTTTTCTGCCGGGCCTTTTTTTTATCCTGTAAATTTTTGAAATTGTCTCCGGAAACTTAATTGAGGTTCCTATCCCGTAAACGGTATCCGTAGGAAAGATAATAATGCCTCCTGCCTTGACAATTTCAACAATTCTTTCAAACTGCTGTTTTTTTGAGGCTTCCTCCACCGTCAAAATCTTTTCCCCGTCACCTCTCGCTTTACCCTGCAACTCCGGTTTCGAGTTTTGGGTTTTACTTTTTACTTTTGTTTTCTTCATTTTTGAACCTCATTTTTTACATTTTTACGTTGCGTAATCCGCATTTATTTTTACGTATTCGGCGCTTAAATCGGTCGTCCTGAAAGAACAGCGTTCTTTCCCCATAGAAAGAACAACTTCAAAGGAAACATTTTTTCCCTTTAAAAGATGCTCGAGCAATTTTCTGTTGAATTCAACCGGCGCGCCGACAAACACGGTCAACCCGCAGATTGAAATTGACATCTTCTTTTCATTTACGGCAATACCCGAGGCGCCGACGCGCGAAAAAATCCTGCCCCAGTTCGGACTCTCCCCGTTAAAAGCGGTTTTTATCAGCGGAGAATTTGCGAGAAACCGCGCCAGAAAACGGGCATCCTTTTGGCTTCGGGCGCTCTTCACGGAAACCGTGATAACCTTTGTCGCGCCCTCACCGTCGGCAATAATTTTTTCGGAAAGAACGCGGCAAACACCGTTTAGACCTTCCCCGAACCTGAGCGGAGTAATTTTCCTTTTTCCCGTAGAAAGGAGAAACACGGAATCGTTTGTTGACATTTCACCGTCAACCGTTATTGTATTGAACGGACGAATGCTCTCCGACAGGATTCTTCTCATCAATACAGGGGGAACATAGGCATCCGTCAGAATAAAACACAAAAAGGTCGCCATATCGGGGGCGATCATTCCCGAACCCTTCGCGCAGGCCCAGAAGTCCTCCGTCGCGCATATTTTTCTGCGCGTGTCGGTCGTCAGGATGCTTTCGGCAAAAGAAACGGCGGCTGCCGGTTTTTTCACAAAATTCCGGCTGATTTTTTTTATGCCTTTCTTTATCTTCTTTACAGGGAGAGGCTGCCCTATAACCCCTGTGGAAGCAAGCAGAACCTCATTTTTCGCAACGCCGAATTCACGCGCCGCAAAACCGCAAACATCCATTGCGTCTTTTATTCCCCGCGCCCCCGTTCCGGCGTTTGCGAAGCGGGAATTCACCACAAGGACTTTCCCGCGCGGAAGGTGTTTCCTGCTGATAACGACGGGAGCTGCCGGGAACCTGTTCTTCGTAAAAACCGCAGACGCAAAAAAACCTTCCGGACAATAAATTAAACCCACATCCTTGCCTGTTTTCTTCAACCCCGCATGCGCGCCGCCTATAAAAAATCCTTCGGGAAATTTACTCTTCATTCAATTCCTCAACCTTAATTATGCCATGAAAATGACCGTTGTCTGACGGGGCTGTGTGAGCGAGGAGATTTACCCTCGCCCGGAGCGAACCCAGAGCGAGCCCTCTCACGTAAGCGTCCCCGGAAGGCAACGGCATTTTCCAAACAATAGAAAAATAGTAACCATCCCCTTTTTTCATAGTGCCGTTGCTTCGTTAAAGCCGAACATTATGTTCATATTCTGAACCGCCTGTCCGGAAGCGCCCTTGATCAGATTGTCGATGACGGACGTCAGAATCAAAACCTGAGCGGCGCTGTCAACGGCAATGCCGAGCCGCACATTGTTCGTCCCTATAACCTCCGCCGTACCGGGCTGTTCGCCTTTATTCAGAACCTTCACAAATTTTTCTTTTTTATAAAACTTCCTGTAAACGGAAATAACCGTTTCTTCTGAAAGAGGCACTTTCATCCTGAGGTAAACCGTCGTAATAATACCTCTTTTCTGCGGAATCAGATGCGGTACAAAAGTGAGAACCGGCTTCATTCCGGAAAGCATTAAAATTTCCTGCTGTATTTCCGGCTGGTGCCTGTGCCGCGCTACGCTGTAGGCGCGGGTATTTTCGTAAACGTTTGAAAAAAGATAATCGTTCGCAAGTTTTTTGCCGGCGCCCGAAATACCGCTCTTAGCGTCAACAATTATGCCGGACGAATCGGCAAGACGCTTAATCAGAGCAGGGAGAACCGCCAGAAGCGTTGCTGTCGGATAGCAGCCTGGATTGGCGACAATTTTTGAGGTTTTTATTTTTTCCCTGTAAAATTCGGGAAGGCCGTAAACGGCTTTTGAAAGAAGTGACGGATACGGGTGCGCGCTGCCGTACGCCTTCCTGTATAAAGCCGCATTCTTAAACCGGAAATCCGCGCTCAAATCAACGACCGGAACTTTCTTCTCAATAAACCTGAAGGCGACTTTCGCCGATTCCGTGTGAGGGAGGCACAAAAAAACCACATCCGTATCGTCTATAATTCCCGCTGAAAGATTTTCGGTTTCCCCGCTGAAATTCACCGAGGGATGAACCTCGCTGATTTTCACCCCTTTCTTTCTGGATATGAGGTGCTTGACCCTTACTTCCGGATGACGCAGGAGAATCCTGAGCAGCTCCTCGCCCGTAAAGCCGGTAACGCCTGCAACGCTGACTTTTATCATATGAAAACCGTCGCCGTATATAGAAAAGCGGCGATGCTGCCCATTGCCGCCAGAAGAACAAACGGCGAAACCAGCACGAGAAAAGCCGTAAATATCGAAATGTGATAGACGGCTTTGATTGCTTTTGCATGAAGCACTGCGCTCCATAAATAAACGGTCAGAATTTCAAAAAACCACAGAAAAATGTTTCCGCCGAACACCGTTTCGTGAAATATTCTGACGGCCGGCAGAAAGAACACGGGTATTCCGGCAAACGCCCATAAATACAGCAACGAGATTATATTACCCCTGCCGCCGAGAAAATTCGCAAAAAGATGATATAGGGAAACCGCCAGAAACCACTGGAAAACAAGAACCGGCAAAACGAGAAAAAAATTCCCGTCAAAAACGGAAAAAGCAATCATCTGAAAAATCTGCGAGGCAACAAAAAAAAGAAAAGGGGTTAAAAATCCGCGGCGTAAGAGAATCCCATCCCATGAAGCAGCCGGATGAAACGCAAGGGAATAGAAGTTCATATTTTTTTCCTTATCAGGGCGGCGGAAGGGTAGCATTCATTCAATCCGACCCGTTAAATCCGGAGCGGAAAATAAAAGAAGGGTTTTCATTACAAAAATTTCAACAGGTCTAAGACGGCATTGGGACCGTCGTAAACAATGTTGAAAAACTTTTCAAAAGGTCCGGGCTCCTCTATCACCTCAACTTCTCCTTTTAATTCCGCAAGATCTTTTGCCGCAAGAACGGCGGTATTCAGATTCCCTATTCCATCCGCAAGGCCGTTCTCCAGCGCCTGCGAACCCGTAAAAACCTGCCCCTGCGCAAGCGGCTTCAGTTTTTCCACGGGAATGTTTCTGCCAACGGATACGGCCTCAAGAAACTGGCTGTATGTATCGTCCACCATATCCTGTATCATGCGCCTTTCCTCATCGGTAAATTCCCTGTAATACGCCCCCATATCCTTGTATTTGCCGCTTTTTATAATTTCAGGTTTTATCCCGACCTTATCCAGAAGTTCCTCGAAATTCGACGAACCCATCATAACGCCGATGGAACCGGTCATGGTTCCCCTGTTAAGTAATATCTTGTCGCAGGCGCTTGCCACATAATAGCCTCCGGAGGCGGCGACATCGCCCATTGAAGCCACAACGGGGATTCCGTTTTTTTTGAGTTTCCGGATTTCCTCTACAATCTCCTGACAGGCGCCGATTGTTCCGCCCGGTGAATTTATACGTATGACGACGGCTTTTACTTCCATCTTCCGGAGCCGCTTGATCTGCTGAACAATTCTGTCCGAGCCCCGGAGCCCGAAAACCGAATTGCTGCTGGAAGGCATCACGGAAATCAGCCCGTAAATTTTTACGAGCCCTATTCTATTCCTGCTTGCGAGTTTCACGCTCTTACCCCGGGCGAGGAAAAGAGACGAAACCGCGCAAAATAACAGAAGAACAATCAGAATATAACTCAAAATTCTTTCTCTCATTTTACTGCACCCACTCACTCCCCTATTCATTCACTCCCTTTAAAAAAAGGAAGGATACTATTCTTGGAAGAACTGTCCAAAAATGAAGGGGACGGTTCTTCAAAAACCGTTTTTAACTATACCAAAAAATTTTGATTTTTGCAATAATTTAGGTTATAATAACGCCGTTACAGATTTTTGGAGCCGGAGTGGTGAAACTGGCAAACACGCATGGTTTAGGGCCATGTGCCCTTTTGGGTTTGGAGGTTCAAGTCCTCTCTCCGGCATTGAAGGTAAATAAATGGAAAATGTAAAAATTACACAGGAAAGCAAAACTCTACGGGAAATCGAATTCCGCATAGATGAAAAATCTGCGGAAGAAGCAAAGAAACATGCAGTCGGTAAACTTAAGGGGATAGTAAAAATACCGGGGTTCAGAGCGGGAAAAGTCCCTGACGAACTGATTGAAAAATATTTCCCCGATGACCTGAAAAGCGAGCAGGAAAATTTTCTGGTGGCGCGGCGCCTTCATGAATTTGTTGAAAAAAATGCTCTGAGACCCGTTACTCCCCCCGAACTTACGGGATTTACATGGAACGCCAAAACCCCGGAAAAATTTTCGGTGAAAATTGAAATTATTCCCGAATTCGACGTTACCGGCTATAAAAAAATAACCATAAAAACGGATAAAAAGAAAATTGACGACGACGACGTTAAAAGAGCTCTTGAAGACCTGCGGGAAAGGGCTTTCTCACTCAAAAAAATTGAAGCGGAAACTCCCTCGGAAGGGCTTTTTATCAAATACGACCTTGAAGTGATAAGCGGGGGCGTTTCTTTAAAACACCTGATCAGGAAAAATCTCACCACTGAATTAAAGAAAGAAAATCTCATGCCGGCTCTCTGGCCGGAAATTTTAGATTCAAAAAAGGGAATCCCGAAGGACATTACCTTCATCGCGCCTGAAAATTTCCATGAAAAAACTCTTGCCGGGGAAAAAATAACCTTCCGCATAAAAATAACGGAAATCCTTGAAAAGGTCCTGCCGGAAGTCGACGATAAATTCGCGGGGATTTTCGGCGCAGAAAACACCTGCCAGTTAAAGGAGTCGGTGGAAACGCGGCTGAAAGTGGAACTGGAACTTAAAAATAAAAAGATAATCAGGGAGCAGATAAACGAAATACTCCTCAAGAAAAACAAAATTGAGATTCCGAAAGTCATGGTGGAGACGGAAAAAAAATCAATACTTGAGAACCTGAAAAAACAGTACCCCGGTGAAAATGTCGACCAGGCCGCGCCGCAGGCGGAGGAAACCGCCGAAAAAAGTTTGAAACTCTCGCTGCTCCTCGGTAAAATCGCCGAAAAAGAACACATTCTCGTAACGGATGAGGAACTGAAAGAGAAACTCGGAAAAAGGTACAGCAGCAAATACGATTCGCGCATAAAAGACACCCTGTTGACTGATAAGATTTTTGATTTTATAATTAAGGAGGGAAAAATAAAATGAAAGAAATAGACACTCTTGTTCCGATGGTTGTCGAACAGACAAGCCGGGGGGAGCGGGCTTATGATATTTTCTCGCGTCTTTTGAAGGAGAGAATTATTTTCCTGGGTATGCCCATAACCGACGATATCGCAAACCTGATGATTGCGCAGCTCCTTCATCTGGAGTCGGAGAACAAAGAAAAGGAAATCTCAATCTATATCAATAATCCGGGAGGTATCGTAACAAGCGGTCTTGCGATTTTAGACACGATAAATTTTATAAGATGCCCTATAGCGACTTACTGCCTCGGGCAGGCGGCATCAATGGCCGCAATAATACTCGCCTGCGGGACAAAAGGAAAAAGACGCGCCCTGCCGAACGCGAGGATTATGATACACCAGCCATTAGGGGGCATTCAGGGCCAGGCAACGGACATCGGAATTCAGGCGAAGGAAATACTGAGAATAAAAAAACGTCTGAATGAAATTCTTGCCGAGGCAACCGGTCAGCCGATAAGTAAAATAGAGAACGACACGGAAAGGGACTACTTTATGACTGCGGAGGAAGCGCAGAAATACGGCATCGTGGACGAAGTGGTAGCATCACGGAAATGATTATGGAAATAACAAAACCCGTAATAGCGGTGCGGGACACGGTAATATTCCCTTTTAACAGAATTCCCATATTTGTCGGGCGGGAAAGTTCCCAGAAAGCGCTTAGAAACGCAATGGCAGCGGACAAAAAAATTTTTCTCGTAACCCAGAAAAATCCAAAAACCGAAAATCCGGGAATAAACGACCTCCATTCGGCGGGCTGTCTCGCAACCGTCCTTCAATCCATACAGGAACCCGCGGGAGGATATAAAATTCTGGTCGAAGGCGTACAGCGCGGAAAAATAAAAAGAATACTCGGAGAAAACGACTTCATGACCGCAAAAATTACGTTGACTCCCCTGGATTTTGAATATACGCCCCGGATTGAAGCAATCTTCGATTCTCTTATAACCGAATTCCGACGCTACACGGAAGCAGCGGGGAAAATTCCGAAAGAAATCATTGACGACATAATAGGAATAAAGGAACCTCTTAAAATCATTTATCTCATAATCGGATACATACCCGGCCGCGTGGCTGATAAACAGAAACTTCTTGAAGAGAACAGCGTTTCCGAACTCATGATGAAACTCATCAAAATTCTTACGCGGGAACGGGAATTCATCCACGTCAAAAAAGATATCCACGAAAAAGTTCATAAGGTAATTCAGAAAAACCAGCGGGAATATTTTCTTTCGGAGGAAATGAAAGCGATAGAAAAAGAACTCCACAAAGGCAGTCCGAACAAGGAATACGCCGAATACATAAAAAAGATAAAGACGGCAAAAATGCCGCCGGCGGCGGAAAAGGAGGCGAAAGAGGAACTTGACAGACTTACGAAAATGATGCCTTTTTCACCCGAGGCGACGGTTGTCCGCACTTACATCGACTGGCTTCTCGCAATGCCCTGGAACAAAAAAACCGAAGATAAAATGGACATAAAAAATGTGGAGAAAATTCTTGAAGACGACCATTACGGTCTGGAAAAATCAAAGGAAAGAATCCTTGAATATCTCGCCGTCTGCAAGTTAAACAAAAAAATCAAGGGACCTATTCTCTGTTTTGTGGGTCCCCCCGGGACGGGCAAGACATCTTTTGCCAGGTCAATAGCAAAAGCACTCGGGAGAAATTTCGTGAGAATTTCTCTCGGGGGCGTGAGAGACGAAGCGGAAATACGGGGACACAGGAGAACCTACATCGGCGCGCTGCCCGGAAAAATAATACAGTCAATGAGAAAAGCGGCGTCTAAAAACCCCGTTTTCCTCATAGACGAAGTCGATAAAATCGGGCAGGACTTCAGGGGCGACCCTTCGTCCGCCCTTCTTGAGGTCTTAGACCCCGAACAGAACAACACCTTCTCCGACCACTACCTGGACGTTCCGTTCGACCTGACGGACGTAATGTTCATAACAACGGCTAACACGACCTTCTCCATAATTCCCGCCCTGAAGGACAGAATGGAAATAATAGAATTCCCGAGCTACACGGAGGAGGAAAAAATCGGCATTGCGAATAACTTTCTCATACCGAAACAGATTAAGGAAAACGGCCTTGAACAAACCAATATCCTTATTGGCGTTCCGGGAATAAAAAAAATCATAAAGTCATACACGCAGGAAGCGGGGGTCAGAAACCTTGAGAGACAGATTGCGACGGTGATGCGTAAAATTGCAAGGAATGTCGTTGAAAAAAATCCGAAGGGCGCAATTGCCGTCGGGGAAAAAGAAGTCGGCAAATTTTTGGGCTACG
This sequence comes from bacterium, assembly GCA_043811795.1. Classification (GTDB taxonomy): domain Bacteria; phylum CG03; class CG03; order CG03; family CG03; genus JBDRMV01. The sequence goes on from JBDRMV010000041.1 coordinate 13,066, forward strand.
AAAAATTCATCCGCGACGAAGGAAAGAAAAACGACATAGGCATTGTCTGCGGCCTTGCGTGGACTGAAACGGGCGGGGTGGTAATCAGCGTTGAATCCGTTCTGATGAAAGGGAAAGGCAACATCATGATGACCGGTCAGCTTGGAAACGTAATGAAGGAGTCCGCCCAGGCGGCTGTTTCATACCTGCGCGCAAATGCGAAAAAACTTGCGCTGCCCGATAATATCCTTAAGGATACGGATATTCACATACACGTTCCCGAAGGAGCCATCCCGAAGGACGGGCCGTCTGCGGGCATCACGATGACAATTTCACTCCTGTCCCGGATTCTGCGCAAACCCGTGAAAAAAGAAATTGCGATGACAGGGGAAATAACCCTTTCGGGAAGAGTTCTTCCGGTAGGCGGAATAAAAGAAAAAATCCTCGCCGCATACCGCGAAAAAATAAAAACAGTCATAATCCCCGCAAAAAACATCCCCGAGGTTTCCGAAATTCCGAAAAACATACGCGAGAACATTAAAATCATCCCCGTGGAAACGGTTGAAGAAGTCATAAGCAAAACAATTGAATTCGGAAAAAAGCCGGAAGTCCCCAAAAACGCGCGGAGAGAAAAAAGACCGGAGATGCCCGGGAAAAACAGCCGGAGCATACAGCCGCAGGCGCCCGCCGCTGTCTGACAAACAATTAAGGAGTTATTGAAATGAAAAAGGAAATTCTTTTTACACCCGGACCCACAAATGTTCCGCCTGAAATTCTTATGGAAGGGGCAAAAAGAACAATACACCACAGGACAGGCGCCTTCACGGATATTCTGAAGAGCGTCTCTGTCTCTCTGAAAAAGGTCTTAAGGACGGACGGAGACGTTTTTATACTGACTTCTTCCGGGACGGGCGCGATGGAAACGGCAGTTGTAAATTTCATCAGCACATCCGACAGCGTTCTCGTCCTGAACACAGGCGCGTTCGGCAGGCGGTGGGCCGACATCCTAAAGGCATACAAAGTAGAACCCGACATCATTGAATATCCATGGGGCGGAGCATTTAAAATTCAGGCCGTAAAAGAAAAACTCGCGCAGAAAAAATATAAAGCGGTCCTCTGCCAGCTCGGAGAGACCTCCACCGGAACCGTAAACGACATAAAGCAGTTAGGTAAAATAACAGGTAAAACCCTTCTGATTGTTGACGCCGTAAGCGGCCTTCTGACCGAGGAATTCCACATGGACGAGTGGAATGTGGACATCTGCGTAAACGGTTCCCAGAAGGGCTTTATGATGCCGCCGGGTCTTGCTTTCATCGCTCTGAAAAAAGGTATTCTGGAACAGGCGGGAAAAAATGACATTCCTAATTTTTACTTCTCCCTGACCTCTGCAAAAAAATATTTTGAAAAGGG
>JBDRMV010000042.1:0-9364 GCA_043811795.1 bacterium
TTTCTCGTTTGCGAGGTTTACCGCGATTGTCCTGTTCTGCGTGCGGATTAAGCCGCGTCCTATTCCCATAAATCCTTTCGTCAGCGATAAGAAGGCGATGGACACAATCAGGACGGTGATGACGACTTCAATCAGCGAAAACCCTTTATCTTTTTTCATACGTAAATACCCATATTTTTTATTCGCATGTTGTAGCATGAAAGCTTGCTTTCATCTGCGAGCAAGCTCGCACGCTACAAAACCTAAATATCCGTGACATTTTCATTCCCATTTGTCCGCATGAGGCGGATGAACGTTTCATTTTAACTTCTCTTCTATAATTATACAACGAAAAGCCCGAAATGAAAAGCCGCAAAGCCTTTTCAATTCGGTATTTTCATTATATAATGGTTTAAAGATGAACAGGATGATATTGAAAATGGGCAGACAAAAGCCGGGGTTTTCATATATTGAAATTATTCTTGCCGCTGCTATAATTGCATATGTTGCTCTCAGCTTTACACAGTCGCTCATCAATAATATAAAATCCGCAAAGATGTCTGAATTCAAGACAACTGCCTACAACAAGGCTGTAAACTGGATTGAAGAAAACAGAAGGAATTATGAGGCTTCTGTTTTGGACACCACGACCTGGACAATAGCGGAAACAGGGGAACTTGCGGCAGGAGTTGACTATACATTAAGAAAGCAGATTACACTGTCGGCCCTCGGTGACAATGGTGAATATAAGGAAATTAGTGTTGAGGTTAACTGGATTGAAGGAGGGAGAGAAAAATCAGTTGAGTTTTCTACAATTAAATCCAAATACGCGGATTGAAAAATGAATGATGAAAATATAAAAAAATTATTCTGGGTTTCCTCTGTTAGAAATAGTTCCGCAGAACAGGACGCTGGTTCCAACGGGGCAAGTATGGTTTTCGCGCTGTTTCTTATGTGCTTTTTTACCATTATTTCTTTTTCGCTTGTTTTAATGATTAAACATGAATCAAAAAATACGGTAAAAAGTTTTCTTTCTCAAAGGGCGTTATATGCCGCCGAGGCCGGCGTTGAAAGAAAAATTGCCGAACTGAGGGAAAACAGCAGCACATCCGCAATTGCGCTTACCGTTTTTACCAAATCCGAATATATGGTAAACACGGTTAGTTCTCTTGGAGACAACCAGTATAATATTGTTTCAACAGGTTATGCTCCCGCTCAGGCGACGGCGGCAGAAACAAGAAAAATTTCTGTTGTTGTTAAAATTGTCCCTTTTTCAATAGATGCATATACGGATGGTATTGCGATGCGGTCTACGGGTGATTTGACCATTGACCAGGACGTTACTATCAAGGGGGGACTATACAGTAACGGGCAGATTGCGCTCGGAGCTAACGTGACAATAACCGATAGCGAAGCCGGCGCTGGTGATGGACAGATACGCAGCGCCTATGAGTTTGCGCAAGCTGTAGATTTTGGAGCGAATTGTATTATGAGCGGTTCAAACCCTAAAATATATGCTAATGGTACGATTACAAATAGAGGCCAAGTCACGGGGGATAACTTAGACAATCCGGCTGACTTCATAGAAGGGGCAGGGTCGGTCGAGCCGCTTCCCGAAGCTGACTGGCCTGCTTTTGACGTGGATGGATTGCTGGACGGCAACCAAACTGAATATACCGGCACACCGGAAAATATTTCGGGCGTTTTTGACCTTAGCGCGGGAAACGGTGTGCATGAGTTTAAAGGGGGAGTTTATTTTGATGCTGGGACTGTTTTTACCGGTTCGGGAACAATAATCGTTACCGGGGGTAATGGGGATTACGGTATTGAAATGGATAATACCATCGGCAGTAGCACTACCTATGCGGCGGTGAATTTAATAGTTATTGACGGAACATGGACGGACAAGGCAATCTATACCGACCAAACTTGTTATATAGCCGGAGCTATAATCGGCTCTTTTGATGTCAGCATAGACCAGAACGTAAATTTAAGAGGCGTAATTGACTGTAAGGGAAAACTGGAATCGGATCAGAGCGTTACGGTTGAATATGCCGCGCCGGAATGGAGTCTGCCTGATAAAAGTGATACGGGAGGAAATATTACTGTAATATCATGGCAGGAGGTACCTGCAAGTTAAATGAAAAAAACACAGGGTATTACTCTTATTGAACTTACAATTGTCATGGCAATTGCAGGGTTTCTGATTGTCGGGATTATCAAACTGATGAAAAGTTCGTCCGACATATGGCGGTCGTCTGTCAACAATGTAAATATCCAGCAGCAGGGAAGGACAGCGGTTGAGGACATGACGAGGTTTATCCGCCAAGCGTCTGCTCCGGATACATCTATTACTCCGCTGATAGGGGTGGCATCTTCTAAGATTACATTTACTTTCATGCAGGATACCGCAACTTTCAAATCAATGAGTTATTACCTGTCGGGAGACAGTATATATAGGGTCTTTGACGGCAGTACGCAGACGCTTGTAGATGGCGGTGTCTCCAGGATATACTTCAACCACGTTTCTTCATATGTTGTAAGGATTGAAACCTTCACCCTGACCAGCGGGAGTGGAAGAACCCGGCAATCTCTTACAGTTAACCGGACAATACACATCAGGAATCAATAAAAATTCCAGAGAAACCCCGGCGCTGAAATGCCGGAATTAAAATTTAAGCGAAATTCCCCCTGTAAAACTTCTCAAAGAGGCAGGGTAATAAGTTCCGGAGTATGCGCTTTCGCAGTATTGTTTGTTCCCGATGTTTTTTACTGCGAGAAAGATTTCTTCGTTATTCAGAGTTTTTGTAACTTTCATATCGACAACTCCGTAACCCGCAAGTTTGCTTTTCTGGACGTAATCGCTTCCGAAAAATCTGTCGCTTATTCCGTTGGCGCTCATATTTATTTTTAAATTCTTGGCCGGTCTTATTCCTAACTTGATACCGCATTTGTGCTTCGGGACAAGAGGTATTGCTTTTCCGTCATAGTCGCCCGATTCGAATTCCCCGCGGGTGTATGAATAAGACAATGCGGCGTCCAGAAATTCATTAAAAGCACGGCCGAAATTCAATTCCGCGCCGTTTCTTATTGTAGGGGAAGGGTAATTTTCATTTAGCCAGGAGGTATTGTTGTAATAAATTTCATCCTTGATTTTATCGTGAAATACGGAGACATAAGCGTTAAAATTACTTCCCTGGTATTTTAATCCCGCCTCTTTTTCGGTGTTTTTCTGGGGGAGAAGCGCCGGATTATAGGCGCCCCATGATACATATTCGTCGCTGCGGGGCATTCGGAATGCTTTGGAAAAACGCAGGTAAAAGTTCAGATGGGAAGTTAAAAGAAATCCGGCGCCCATATTCAGCGCCCGCAGGTTTTCGGCATTAGTATAAGATTTTCCTGCCGATTCATCATCGATGGATTGTTTAAAATTCTCCCTTCTTCCTCCTATATCAATCGAAAACGGGTGAAAGAATAAACCAATTTTAAGAAAGGCGGCGTTGTTTTTTCTTTTCACATTCTGATCGTCATTTGCAACCGTGGGGGCTAAATTCTGCGCAACGGGCATGACGTTATAGAATGTATCGTAAATTTCTCCGCCTCCGAGCGCCGTAAGCGTTTTGTCCGAATACTGAAATTTTTGTTCTCCCGAAAGGGTGCGGGTGTAATGATTTTTATAAGTTGCCCATGAATCCATAAAACTCAAAGCGTCACGCATCGTGAAGGCAACATCCGTAATTCCTTCGATATTTCCAATGCCGTATTTGGTGCTGAGAATGGAATGTAAATCTCTGGTTTTGCCGTAATCCTCGGGAGTGTAGGTTTTTTTTAAGTCCTTTTTTTCCCAGTCCGCCTGCAGAATGTAACCGGGCAAACCGTATCTGTCCTGGTGCATCTGTATAAACAGATTCCAGGGAAGAGTGTTTTGCCGGTTTTCAATCTGTCCCGACATATTAAGCGATTCGACCTGATTGTTGTCGCGGAAACCCTGATTGAATCTGTGAGAAAAGTTCATGAAATACGCCAAATCCCCGTCCTGTCCGTCGATACCGAACAAAGAATCGGCGCCTTTGAAACTTGAATATGAAAATCCGAGCCGTTTTTCTTTTCCGGAAGGCGTTTTTGTAATAATATTTATTACCCCGCCCGTGGCGCCGTCTCCGTAAAGGGAACTCATCCCCCCGCGTATTATTTCCACTCTTTCCACGCCGGCGAGAGAAATCTGGCTCAAATCAACATTTGATATATCCGCATTGTTGAATTTTCTTCCGTTGATTAAGATTACGGAATTCATCGCGGCGGCTTCCCCGTAACCGCGTATGTCAACGCTTGATTTGATTTTATTGCCCGTGACATCCTGAATGAAAATTCCCGCTTCGTATTTTAAAAGCTCGGCAATGTTGTCCGCTGAAGAATCTTTAATTTCATCTTTGTCTATAACCGTTATGCTGTTCGGAGATTTAAAAGATTCTATCTCCCAGCCTTTTTGGGGAGTAACGACAATCGTTCCGAGGTCGCCGAGATAATCGCCGGCGAGGGCGGACGAAAGAAACAGAAACAGACCAGAAAAAAGTAAAATAGTTCTCTTCATCTTTTCCTCCTGCGAAGATACTTCCCAGGATAGGCAGTAGACCAGGCTCAAGGAAAATGGGTCACTTCTATTTATTGGAAAATGGGTCACTTCTATTTTTTCCTTTTATATCAACAAAAAAAATAGAGGCGACCCTATTTTCCAATAGAGGCGACCCGATTTTCCTTATTACTGTTGCGCGGCAGCGCCCCGAATCTCACGGGGACTTCCTCTACCTATCCGGCTAACCGTAACCGTATAATTTTACCCGCTTTGCTAAAATCATTCAATAGACATCTTTGGACATTGATGTCCGGTTGCTGTTTGTGCGCCTCTTATAATTCTTGAGACCTGCCTGACGGAAAGGCCGAACTTTCCGGCGATGACTTTCAATAATTTTCCCTTTTTTCTCAACAGTATGATTTCCTTATCCCGCTGCGCCAGGTAATGCCTGAAAATGTTGTTAAGTTTTTTCTTATGCATTTCAAAAAGCAGGCAGTACCGACCATGCTTTCCCGTGCGACTTTGAAATTGCGACTTTTGTTTCGTAGAGAAAAGAAATTTTTTCTTCGGTGAGTTCGTCTCTGTCCGCAATTTCGGCAATTTTTCCGTTTTTCAGGAGGATGAATTTCTCGGCGATATTTACCGCATCATTCAAGTCGTGAAATGTTATGACGAGGGTTTTTCCGCCGTTCTTTTTAAGTTCCAGAACTTTCCGGAAAAATTTTACCCTGTGACGGATGTCCAGATGCGCTGTCGGCTCGTCCATAAGAATTATATCGGTGTTTTTCGCAATAATCTGAGCGAGGACGCACCTCTGCTTCTGACCCGTTGAAATCTCATTTATCCTTCTGTTTTTTATTTTTGAAATGTCCATCTCTTCCATTGTCTTTTCGACGATTTCCGCGTCCTCTTCGCTTCCCCAGAAATGTCTGTTCACCGCAAACCTGCCCATCTCAACGAATTCACTGACGCTGAATTCAAAAGGAATGAAGACCTCTGACGGCGAGAATGAAATTTTTTTTGCGGCTTCTTCCGTTTTCATTTTAAAAATATTTTTCCCGGCTAAAAATATCTGCCCGCTGTGGAACGGGATGTCGGCGAGAAGCGAGCGGAGGAAGGTCGTCTTGCCCGAAGCGTTTGGACCTATCAGCGCGTAAATCAGGGAGCCGCCGATTTCGCAGGCAATGTCGTTTAAGACGAAACTTTTGCCGTAGCCGGCTGAAAAATTTTTAACCTCAATCATCTTTTTCCATAAAGCCAGATAAAATACGGCGCGCCGACGAGAGCGGTGATAACCCCTACGGGTATTTCCATAGGGTAGAGAATACTCCGGGCAAGAATGTCCGAACAGATCAGGAGACACGCTCCGGTGGCACCGGAACTTATGATTAAAAATCTGGCGTCCGCTCCTGTAAATTTCCTCGCAATGTGGGGCGCCATGAGCCCGACGAAGCCCACTGTCCCTGAGATGGAAACGGCCGCCCCGACGAGGAGGGAAGCGATGATAAGCAGGTTTTTGGACGATTTGTTAAAGTCGATTCCGAGCTGGCGGCTGAGACCGTGACCGAAAGAAACGGCGTTCAGGACTCTCGCGTTAAGAAACAGGCCCGCCGAGAAGACAACTGTTATAAAAGCGGAAGTTACAATGAGTGAAGAGTTCGTTTCGCTCAGGTCGCCCATCATAAAGTACAAAACGGAAAACGCCTCTTTTCTTTTCAGGGTGATAATCAGGATGACGAGAGCGGAGAGAAAAAAATTCAGCGCCACGCCGGAAAGGATGAGGGTGTTTCTTGAGAGGAACTTTCCGGAAATTCTGAGGACGATGTAAACCGCGAGGCAGGAGGAAAGACCGGCTGTCAGGGGGTAGATTACGCCTGTCCGCGCAATGCCGAACAGAATCAGCAGCGCAGTGCCGAGAGCCGCTCCCGAAGAACTTCCGAGCAGGTATGGGTCCGCCAGCGGGTTGGAGAAAACCATCTGAAAAGCAACCCCCGCCTCCGCAAGAGCGAATCCGCAGATTCCGGCGACGAGAATTCTCATCAGCCGGATTTTCACGATTTCCGGCGCAGGCCACCCCCCGGCGGTTAAGGAAATGAGGGCGGAAACAGCGACAGCAATGGCGCTTATTACCAGAATTTTAACGAATTTACTTTTTTGCATCGGTCGCTTTTTGCCCGCGCAAGTGAGGCGAAGACAGTTTCTTTTCGGTATGGTTTTCCCCCAGTAATTTTGAGATACGCCATCTGATTTCCCACATTCCCTCCACGATGCGGGGTCCGGGCCTTACGAGAATATCGGGATTCATCGTAGGAATTATTTTTCCCCCTGAGAAAAAAGGATAAATTGAAAGGAACTCTTCAACGGAAGTTCCCGTCAGGAGAATGAAGTCGGGTTTTTTCTTTATGAGCCACTCGATGTTTATCTGCGGGTAACTATGCGGAAGAGCGCACACGTTCCGCAGCCCCAGCGTTCGGCATACGGAACTTAAAAAAGTGGTTTTCGATGCGGCGATGAGCGGTTTGGAACAGACCTCTATGAATACCGTTTTGTTTTTTACTTTGGGAATCTGTTTAATTTCGTCCTTCATTTTCAGAAGGAGTTTTTCCGCATTTTTCTTTTCCCCGATGACGGTTCCTATCTCTGAAATTTGTTTAAAGAGTTCGTCAACGGTTTCCGGGTGGTAAATTCTTATCTCGTAGCCGAGATTTCCGAGAGACCGTAATACCTTTCCCTGACCGGGTCCCGCCGCAAAAATTTTTGTGGGCTTCAACAGGATTATTTTTTCGATTGACGGGAATGAAAAGTCGCCGACCCGCTCTTTTTTCGAAACCTCCTTCGGCCAGTTGCAGAAATTTGTGACGCCGGCAAGGTATTTCTCGCCTTTGAGAGCGTAAATTATTTCGGTTACCGCCGGGGACAGAGAAACAATTCTGAGTTTTTTCGGAGTTTCCCGCCGTCCGCAGGATATTACCAGCAGTAAGAGAATAAATGGAATAAATGGGGTCAGGTCTTGCAATGCAACATTTATTTTTTTCATAAAAATAAAAAGCCCGCAGCAAGCGGGCTTACGGGAAACTTATGTCCTTCACCGCCGTTAGAGGATTGACTTCTAACGGGGCATGGGTCTTTCGCTTCCACCTCCCGCGAGGAAAACAATTTCTGCAGGTCTCCGGGCTTTAACCGTTGCGGGGCAGCGGCCGGTTTTCACGGCTCTTTCCCTGCAAAAACATTCAATTCTACAAAAAAATATTTTATTCTGTCAACAGTCGGGCGGGCTGCAATGACTAATATTCAAACAGACGGAGTGTTTGCAAGAAAGGGCCTTTCAGGATTTTGCCTCTTGACAGGATTTTGTTTTCAAATTATAATATTACCAAAGCGGTAATTTTGGTAATTAATGGAGGCGGGTAATGAAACTTTCTACAAAAGGGCGGTATGGAGCCAGAGCAATGCTGGAACTGGCGCTTAATTATGAAAAGGGCACTATGCTGCTTCGGGACATTGCCCATAGACAGGAAATTTCGGAAAGTTATCTTGAACGAATGATGACCGCTTTGGTTTCTGCCGGTTTGGTAAGAAGCTCGCGCGGACAGCATGGAGGATTTATTTTAGCAAAACCTCCGGGCGAAATCAGGTTGAGTAAGATAATTCAGGTTGTGGAGGGATCGCTTTCTCCGTCTCCGTGCGTTGACGATCCGAATCTGTGTAAACGGGTTAATATCTGTGTTACCCGCGATATATGGAGGAGGTTAAAGGAAGCAATGGCGGATGTTCTGGATTCAATAACTTTGAAGGATATGGTGAATATGCAGAAGAATAAGTGCGCGGGATTAGATGAGCAAATGTATTATATTTAGCAGCAACCGGGAATTACAGGCGAGTGAATAAGTATATGAGTATGGTCGCGAAAAGCAACCATCTTTTACCTTTGGAGGGGATGACAGCGGAGTATTCCACCGAAGGTGGGAGACGGAGCGCAATAAGGGGAAACTTCCCCTTGTTGAGTCGAGCGATCGGGAATTACAGGCGAGTGAATAAGTATAGAAGGGGGAAGTATGGCAAAAATAGCGGATAGTGTTCTTGGTTTGATTGGAAACACCCCGCTGGTCAGGTTAAGGAAAATATCTGCCGGCGCTGGAGCTGAGATTGTCGGGAAACTTGAATTTTTCAATCCCTGCGGGAGTGTGAAAGACCGTATTGGCGTGAGTATGATTAATAAAGCGGAAAAGGAGGGCTTACTAAAAAAAGGTTCCGTGATTGTCGAACCGACCAGCGGCAACACCGGCATTGCGCTTGCCTTTGTGTGCGCGGTTAAAGGATACAGGTTGATTCTTACAATGCCGGATACGATGAGCATTGAGAGGAGAATAATGCTCAAAGCATTTGGCGCCGAGATAATTTTAACTCCCGGCAGTGAAGGAATGAAAGGCGCTCTCGTTAAGGCCGAAGAAATTACAAAGAAGAACAGCAAAGCATTTATGCCCCAGCAGTTTAAAAATTCCGCCAATCCCGAAGTCCACCGGAAAACCACAGCAGAGGAAATCTGGAAAGACACGGACGGGAAGGTGGACATTCTTGTTTCAGGAGTGGGAACCGGCGGAACAATTACAGGAATAGCCGAAGTAATAAAAAAGAAAAAGCCGGAATTCAAAGCAATTGCTGTTGAACCGGCGGATTCAGCGGTTCTTTCCGGCGGCCCGGCGGGTCCGCACAAGATTCAGGGAATAGGCGCCGGTTTTGTTCCGGAAGTTTTAAACAGAGAAATTATTGATGAGATAATAAAGGTTGAAAATGAAGATGCGATGAAAACTG
>JBDRMV010000043.1:0-5317 GCA_043811795.1 bacterium
GCTTTCCAGTCGAAGACGTTTATTCTGTAACGTTCTTTCTCGTCGAATAAATCCATCGGCTGATTCTCGTAGAAGTCGGGACCTATCAGGGAGTTGCCGCACTTTATGTTGTTACCGAGATTCGGGAGGACTCGCTCGTGCAATAACTGTAACTGTGTTTCTCCTTCAAGGACTTTGAGGAGAAGCGCAAGTTTTGTTACTTCCACCGCCTGTTCGTCTATGTCAACGCCGTAGATATTGTTAAGCAGAATTCTCTTTTTCTCGTCTGTTGTCAGCCGCCAGTCACCGCCTGCCACCTGATATAATACCTTTCTGTGTTTCTTTGGACCGTGTTTTACATAGAAGTCCCTGTGCCAGTCGAGAATATACTGATACGCTCCTATGAGAAAAGAACCCGAACCGCAGGCGGGGTCAAGGATTTTCAGTTTCTCCGCCTGCTTCGGCGTCTTGCCTTCAAGGAGTTTCCCGACGGTATTTTTCACTATGTAATCCACGATGTAAGTGGGTGTATAATACACGCCGCCCGCTTTGCGCACTTCGGGTTTTTCCTCAATAACCGCCCGGTGGGATGAAGTAAGGCGTATGACTTTTCCGAGAAACTGCTCGTAAACATGGCCGAGAATGTCGGGAGGCAGGACAGAAAATTCGTACGGGCTGTCCGGGTAATAAAGATTTTTTAAGATTGCTTTCAGGGGCGCGTCGTCCAATTTTATTTTAAGGGTCAGTTCGTCGGGATGAGTGGAAATATTTTTCTCTTTCTTGAAATGAAAAAGCCCCGAGTTGTATCTCTCGTCGGCTTTTAGAAATAATTCGCACAGTTGTTTATACACCTGATTTTTGTTTCCTATTTCCCTGAGGGCTCCTTCCGATTCCAGCCCCCTGTCCTCGCTTATGCGCAGAAATATGAGCCGGTCTATTATTTTCTGGACGGAAAAATTGACCGCTCTTTGGGTGAGAGCCGGATTACGGATTGCTATGTTCTTCGCAAGCATTTCTCTCCAGAACTCTATTTCTTTCAGGAAGGCGGAATCCACTTCGCTGGTTCCCTTTTTCTTTTTTTCTGATTCAATGTATCTGTCAAAAGAACCTTTGAGAACCGCTTCACGGGAAAAAATAGAATAGAGTTCATCCCATTTAGCGGCGTAATCTTTGTAATTGAAATAAATAATTCTTGCTGTTGAAGCTTTATCGGTTTTTACGGGTTTGAAGCGGCAGTCATAAACCGCAAACTCCTCAAAGTCGGTGAGAATTGAAAGAGGAAGTTTCGCCGACCACGCATATCTTCTCAACTGGTAGGCGGGGTGAATGTCATTTTTTATATCAACGGAAGGTTTCTTCGCCTCAAGAAAAAACTTTCTTGTCCCACCGATGCGGAAACAGTAATCGGGGGCTTTTGTCATCCCGCCGACTTTTATTGCGTCTTCGTGAATGACGTCCTTGTACGCCTCCGCCCAGCCCTTTTCGTTTTGAACGTCCCAGCCGAGCGCTTTGAAAAAAGGGTTTATGAATTCAAGCCGCACCTGGGTCTCGTTGTACCTGCCCGACTTGTAAGCGTCAAGGTTGTCGCTGAAACGTTCTGTCAGTTTAACGATTTCTTCGGGAGTTTTCATCTTGGATTATTTTACCATAATTTTTCAAAAAACGGATACATTGCCAGGATACTTATCTTGACGCGTTATTCGGTCAGAATTGACTGAGGAGACTGGTTTTTACGGGTATATTCCTCTCAGTTCTACCGCTCTTGCAACCCTGCCTACGGCGAGGATATACGCTGCGAGACGCATATCGCATTTTTCTTTTTTATAAATGGAGAGGACATCGTTGAAACTCTTTACCATAATATCGTGCAGTTTATTGTTTATTTCCTTTTCATTCCAGAAGAGTTCCTGCAGATTCTGAACCCACTCAAAATAGGAAACCGTAACGCCTCCCGCGTTTGCGAGAATGTCCGGTATGACAAAAACTTTATTTTTATGCAGAATTTCATCCGCGTCGGGCGTCGTCGGCCCGTTCGCCGCCTCAGCCAGTATTTTTGCTTTGATGTTCCCCGCATTTTCTTTCGTTATCTGATTTTCAAGAGCCGCGGGAATCAGGATATCGCAGTCAAGTTCCAGAAGTTCTTTATTCGTAATATCCTTAGCGCCGTGAAACCCCGCAACAGACCCTGTCTTCTTACTGTGTTCAATGACTTTACCGATGTCCAGGCCCTTCCTGTTGAGTATCCCGCCCCGTACGTCGGAAACTGCAATCACCCTGCATCCTTTTTCGGCAATCAGCTGGGCGGCGACCGAACCTACATTACCAAAACCCTGAACAGCCACAGTCAGATTGTCCATTGACATACCCAGATGCTTCAATGCTTCTTCAATCACAAAAACGCAGCCCCTGCCGGTTGCCTCCCGCCTGCCCTCCGACCCCCCGAGTTCGAGAGGCTTTCCCGTTACCACACCCGGAGAGGAATAACCGACATTCATGGAATACGTATCCATTATCCAGCTCATCACCTGCGCGTTGGTAAAAACATCTGGAGCGGGGATATCCTTATCCGGACCGATAATGATGCCGATTTCAGAGGTAAACCGCCTTGTCATTCTTTCCAGTTCGTTTAAAGACATTTCCTCGGGATTACAGGCGATTCCGCCCTTTGCCCCGCCGAATGGAATTCTAACCACCGCGCATTTCCATGTCATCCACATAGCCAATGCCTTCACCTCATCCAGAGTCACATCCGGGTGGTAACGTATTCCTCCTTTGGCGGGACCCCTTTCAAGATTGTGCTGCACGCGGTACCCTTCAAAAACCCTGATAGAGCCGTCATCCATTTTTATGGGCACGGAAACAATCAGAATTCTTTTCGGGTGCTTCAATTTCTCGTGAATTCCCGGGTCAAGATTCATCTTTTTCGCCACTTTGTCCAGCTGACTTAACGCCACTTCCCACGGACTGATTTTACTCATTCCAACCTCCTCCAAACATTCTCCATAAATTAGGAACCATTCTCATTATACCATAATAGGATGTCCCCGGAATATACCCATTATATGGGGGAGGAGGGACTCGAACCCTCAATCCCTTTCGGGCAGCGGATTTTAAGTCCGCTTTGTATACCAGTTCCAACACTCCCCCATTATAAGTATTCACTCGCCCGTAATTCCCGGTTGCTTAGCTTCAAATCACCCGCTGCTGTTTTTTATTATACAAAGTTCTTGATTTCAATTCAAAACGCAAATCACACCCCTGCTTTGAATATAGCCGGTAAGATGTTATAATTTCAACATAATGAAAAGAGAAACAACACCATTTTTCCGGACGAAGAAATCTTTAATCTTAATTTTATGGGGGCTTTCAGGGATTTTTCCTGTGATAGTATGTGAATTTTTCTGCCCCGCGGTTAGAGAAATGTTCAAGGGTTCGCTCCTTTTTTTACTGCCGGTTATTGTTTTTTCTTTGCTGGGAGCGGCATTAATTCTTTTAACCGTGAAACAGCGGGTGGAAGGGACGCTTAAAACATTTTTGATACTGACCGGCGCAACAGGCAGCGCAATATTATTGCTCAAGAAAAGTTTATACGGTCAACCGGCGGAATAATTCCGCCTGCACGGATTATTTTTTTTTGATAAAATGATATTTTACTTCTCCTTCCTTTATCATACCGAACTCCTCGCGCGCCATTTTATAATATGCCTTTTCAGGATTTTTTTCAAATACCTCAATATCTTTTGAAAGCTGTTCGTTTTTCTTCCTCATTTCTTCAACCTGAATAATTAAAATTTTTCTGTTCCGCCTGTAAATTATCATCCTTCTGAAATGCTGGTTGCCCAGCGCGATAAAGATAAACCCGAGGCAGATTGCCAAAACAATCAGATATTTTTTATTCTCCATCCTGAAACGCTGATGCGCAAAACTACGACTTAATTTCCTCTTCTATCCTCAGGAGCTGGTTGTACTTGGCGAGCCGTTCTCCTCTCGCCGGCGCGCCGCTTTTTAACTGCCCGCAGTTTACGGCGACGGTGAGATCGGCTATAAAATCATCGCTTGTTTCTCCCGACCTGTGCGAGACCATTGCCCTGTAGCCGCTGGAATAGGCGAGGTTTATCACGTCGAGGGTCTCGGTAACGCTCCCTATCTGGTTCAATTTTATCAAAACGGAATTCGCAGCGCCCATCGCAATCCCTTTCCGTAAACGCTCCCTGTTCGTTACGAAAACATCATCGCCGATAATCTGTATGCTCTTGCCGAGCCGGCGCGTCATTTCAACCCACCCGTTCCAGTCATCCTCCGCGAAACCGTCTTCAATTGAAATAATGCCGTATTTTTTTATCCATCTGTCATAAAGGGAAATCAGCGACGACGCTCCGAGTACCTTCCTCGGCCGCTCTCCCGAAAGAACGTATTTTCCGTCTTTGTAGAGCGCCGATGCGGCGATGTCAAGACCTATACAAACGTCTTTGCCGAGCGTGTAGCCGCTTGCCTTAACCGCCCGGGCAATCAATTTGAGAGCGTCTTCATTCTCTTTCAGGTTCGGGGCGAAACCGCCCTCGTCGCCGATGGAACTTGAAAGCCCTTCCTTCTTGAGAATGGATTTCAGTTTGTGATATATCTCCGTCGTCACCTGCATTCTTTTCACGAATGTCTTCGCCCCGACGGGAGCAATCATAAATTCCTGAACGTCAACGTTGTTGTCGGCGTGAGCGCCGCCGTTAAGGATATTCATAAAAGGAACGGGCATGCCCCAGTCGTTCAGTTTACCCGGGAAAAGAGTCCTGATGTATCCGTAAAGCGGCATTTTCTTTGCTTTTGCCTGAGCCCTGCAGACGGCCATTGAAACGCCGAGAATCGCGTTCGCCCCGAATTTCGACTTGTTCGCCGTGCCGTCCAGCGCAAGCATCAGTTCGTCGATCTTCCGCTGGTTTGAAGCGCTCTGGCCTTTAAGACGCTTTGCTATTCTGCCGACATTCTCAACGGCTTTAAAAACGCTTTTGCCGTTATAGGTCTTCCGCCCGTCCCTGAGTTCCAGCGCCTCGTGAATACCCGTGGACGCTCCCGAAGGAACGGCTGCCCGGCCCAATGAGCCGTCGCTCAAAAGAACATCAACTTCAACAGTCGGATTTCCGCGCGAGTCAAAAATCTGTCTCGCCATGATTTTCTGAATTTCTGCCACTTTTTTTTTACCTCCCTAAATTTCTCCGATATTTTCTTCTTCCAGCCAGCCCCTGTTTTCCGGAACGCTTAAGAACGCCCAGCCGTTTTCCCGTTCAAAAACCTCAACCTCCAGACCCTCGGGAATCTGCGCTATCACCTTATACCCGCTTCCGGG
>JBDRMV010000044.1:0-2017 GCA_043811795.1 bacterium
CCCCGTCTTTCTCCTTTTTTGTTTTCAAAAGAAAAAGGAAAAGAACAAAATCCAGTATGCTCTCTATCAGTTGAGTCGGATATATTTTTACGCCGGGAGGGGCAAGCGTATGCGGATTCATAAACCTTATTCCGAAGAATACGCTTGTGTGTTTTCCGTAACAGCAACCCGCGAGAAAACAGCCGATTCTTCCGATTGACTGGCTGAGAGCAAATGCAGGTGAAAAGAAATCCAACAGTTCGAGAAACGGCATTTTTAGTTTCCTGGAATAGAAAAAAAGAACACCCGCGCCGCCGATAAATCCCCCGCAAATGGCAAGACCGCCCTGCCAGATATAAAAAAAAGACAGAGGATTTTTTAGAACGCTTTCAAAATCCCAGAATAAAAAGTAAAAAATCCTCGCTCCGACGATGCCCCAAAGAACGGTAAAAAAAACCATATCTTCAAGGCGGCTCTTTGAAATTTTCCCGGCGGCGGTTTTTTTAAGGATAAGCAAACCCGCAATAATCGCCAGGAAAACCATCACTCCGTAGGAATAGACGGAAACGGGGCCTATGCTTAAAATTCTCGGGAACATTCTAAATCACAGACTGTATTTTCTGCACAATTGCATCTTTGGGAACCGCCCCGACGATATTATCAACGAGTTTTCCGTCTTTGAAGAATCCGAGAAACGGAATGCTTTGCACCCTGTATTTCGCAGCTGTCGCCTGCGCACCGTCAATGTTCAGTTTGCAGACCTTCAATCTGCCTTCAAATTCACCCGCAATTTCCTCCACCACGGGACCAATCATTCTGCACGGCCCGCACCAGTCGGCGTAAAAATCAACAAGAACCGGAATTTTCGAGTTTAAGACCTCGTCCTGAAAATTAGAATCGTCAACAACAACCATAAAAACCTCCTTCCGGCAAAAGATTGAATGTTTCAGTTTTTTTCATAATAAAAATTATAGCATTTTTTGGCAATTTTTTTATTAAGTTTACAAAGCCGTCGGGATTTTATAAAATTTACTATGCATTTCCCGTTATTCCGTAATTTATTTTTCAAATCCCGCATTTTTATTATTCTTCCGCTTCTGTGCGGCTCTCTGTCCGCCGAAGACAGTCTTACCTATGCTAAAAATCTTTATGACAACGACTTGTACAATGAAGCGGCGGTCGAGTTGAGAAGATTCATCTATTTCAATCCTTCCGACGGGCGTCTTGAAGATGCTTCAATTCTTCTGGTAAAATCCCTCTGGAAACAGGAAAAACACACGGAAGCGCAAAAAGCGGCAAAAAAAATAACGGGAGAGGACGGGCATCTTCTCCGCAGTAAATTATATTTCCTTGACAATGACTATGACTCCGCCCGCATGTCCGCGGAGAACGCACTGGGCAAACCCGACTGCGCTGAAGAAGCGCAGAACGTAATAATCGCAAGCGACCTCTACAAGGAGAACTGGCAGGGCGCAATCAAATCAATGTCTGATTTTAACCGCCTGAATCCAAAAGTGGAAAGTCATCTCGATAAAAAATCGCCGGTAAAATTGAAATCGACTGCTGTTGCGATTACGATGTCCTCTCTCCTGCCGGGCCTCGGGCAGGCATATACAAAACATTACAACGACGCTCTCGTGACATTTTTAATTAACGGCCTTTTCATCGGCGGAAGCGCAGCCGCGTGGCACAACGACTATAAAGTTACATCCGTCCTGTGCGGCACAATGGGCTTTACCTATTACATGGGCAACCTTTACAACGCCGGGCTTTTTGTTTACCAGTACAACAATTATCTCAAAGATACTTTCGCAAAAGAAATACGGGAAGAACTGGGTTTAAAAGTGTGGTTCTCTTTCTAATCTCTTTCTTCCTGTTCTGTAATATTTCGTTTGCTGAAGTTAACTATTATGATTCAGGAATGGAACTGCTTGACAATAAAAAATATTACAAAGCGATAACAGCCTTTGAAAATCATCTCAACAGCAATCCCGGTGATTCAAGAACTCTGAACAACATAGGTTTTGCTTACTATAAA
>JBDRMV010000045.1:0-8951 GCA_043811795.1 bacterium
TGTTCCCGTTGAAACCCATGTATTGGTCGGAAAAAGGACTACATGTTCCCAGTTCTCGCTGTTTTCGTCGAAATTCCCGTCGTTTGCCACGCAATTGAGCCACATCTCGCCAGGCTGCCACCCGATTCCGTCGCCCTTCCAATACTGACCATTTTTATCACCATCCTGGCAATATATGGATATTGTCACGGTGCTGATGCCTGATACAGTGTCTGTTGATATTCCTGAAATACTGCTTATATCTGTATCCACATACTGGCCGCTTTCAACCGGAAATGTTACTGCCGATGTGGGACTGCTGGTATCCATTGTAAATGTCACCGTTGAATAAACGGTCGACCAGTTTCCTGCCGTATCCTGAGATTTGGCAATCACAGTATAACTTGAACCATCCACCCATGAAGGAACTGACGTATAAGTCCAGGACGACGTCCAGAGATTGTCAACGGCATTCCACTCTTCGCTCCCAAGCCATGCGGGAGAAGTGTGTTTCCAGTACTGATTTGTTTGCCTGTTCCAAACCTTCACGCTTACCGTGCTGACCGCAATATTATCATTCGCCGTTCCGTCTATCTGCGATAAACCGTTTATATATCCTGTCGTCGGTTTCATTATTTCCACCGTCGGCGGGGTGGTGTCCGCAGCCGGCCAGTAGATTACAGCTCCGTTCGTCGCGGAACTGTATGTCACGCCGCTTTTAACGCCGCTGTAATTCTGGAACGTCCAGTTTATACCTGCTCCGTCTGCCTTCACATTGTAATCCGCCGTCCCCGGCGCGTCGTTAAATGCGCAGTTGTAAAATGTAGCGGCGGATGTCAATCCGCTTGCCCTGATATAACTTGAATCACCGGCGCTATCCTGAATGTTATCAAAAGTCCCGCTGCTCAAATCCACAACATCAACTGCTGTGCCCTGTAACTTCAGGCCTTCCGAATTGAGATTGAAAAACTTGTAGTTGCTCGCGTCCATTGTTCCGGAAGACGCAAAACCGTAATACTCGCCGCTTACCGAAGCCGTGGATATCGTGGGCTCTGCCGGTGTTCCTTCCATAGTAATTGTCCCCCCAGCGTCAACATTCAGCCGAGTGCCGACGGTTGAATTGCTGAACTCAATTATCTTTTGAACGCCGGCATCGCCTGATGATGAAACCGTCACAAAATAAAAAGTATCACCTTCATCATAAGCCGACCCGCCTATATTAAAAGTTATTCCCCTATCGGTATTTAAATAATCCCCAGGACCGGCCATATATGTTGCAGGAGCAGCGTCACTCAATACCGTGCCTGTTCCGTGTTTCACGGAAAATGTGTTCCCGCCGATGCACTTGACTTCCCAGAATTCCGTCATTACAAGACTCGCTGTTGAAATTGACAGCCCTGTCATCACCGGTTCACCTGAAATCATGGTAGAATTTACTGCTGTTGTTGTAGCGACATAGAGTAAATCCGCATAGTTGAATTTCTGCGTATCTGAAATATTATAATCGCCCCATATTTTTGCTATGCCTGTGGAATTGTCCTGATTGTATGAAACAAGATAGGAACCGGCAGTATCAATTCCACTTACATCAACTTTTGTTGTGGAATACAAACTACAATCCCTTAAGATTAGTTTTGAAACATACCCACTCTCATAACCAATATCACCATTAGAATTACTGCCACCCGAACCGAATTTACAGTTCACCGCTGTATTATTTATGGAATTATTTGTGTAAATGCCATATTGAGTATTTGAGTAACAACTGTTACTGCTTAATGTGTTGTTGGTACCACCAAAAAGGTAAATGCCAATCGAAGGATTTGAATAACAATTGTTATTGCTCAATGTGTTGTTGGAACTGTTGTAAAGTAAAATGCCATAATATTGATTGGAATAAATATTATTATTGCTCAAAGTGTTGTTGTTGGAACTGCTGTCAAGCATAATACCATCGGTAGAATTAGAATAACAGTTATTATTGCTTATTGTGTTGTTGGTACCACCAAAAAGATAAATGCCATAATCAGTATTAGAATAACAATTATTATCGCTTATTGTGTTGTTTGAACTGTTGATAAGACAAATGCCGTAATTTCCGTTATGAATACTACAATAATTTATTTTCCCTCTTGTTCCGGAACCGTCAAAGGTTATTCCGTATTTTCCTGAATCATTCACTCCCACACTGCTTACTTCCACATAATACATATTGAAATTTGCTTCGGTCTGTGAAAGATTTTGAATATATGTTTTGTAAGACGGATTTTCCGAGGCAATCAGGCAGTTTCTCGTGGACGGCGTTGTATCGTTATTTCCCTGAACATCAAACTTCCCGCCGTTGTTTACAATTATTCCATATTGTCCCGCTGACTCACAATTTATTTTTAGCGTTGAGATGTATCCGGTATTCGGCGGCATCAGAAACTGACCGCCGTTCATTATTTCAAGGTTCCCCGCTGCGGTCAGAGTCCTTGTAGAAACAGCCCCGTCAAACTGCAAAGTCCCGAAATCATAAACAGTAACGCTGGAACATCCTGCATCAAACATATTGAATGTTACCGTGTGGGAAATCTCAACCACGCTTAAATAATTAGGGACGGTTCCTTTATCCCATGTGGCTCCGACGTCCCAGTTCCCGCCCTGAATGCTCTTCCATATTCCGCCCTGCGCAACCTGCGCGCTGGCGCAGTTTATTGAGGCTGTTCCTGACTGATATTCGCTTATGTCCGGCCAGATTCCTTCGTTGCTTGCTTCATCGAATGCTTTGATTGCAAAATAATATGTTGTGCCGGGAGTTAGACCCGAGACAACTCTTCCTGTCTCTTCCTGACCGAAAGTTCCGGGCGTCCAGCCAGCAGCATCCAAGTATGTTGAAACATATGTGTTGTAAAAATTTGAAGATGTAATTTGAAAAGTCGCGTATTTTACAATATAACCCTGAACATTCCCGCCGCCTGTGCCGTCGTCGCCCGGCGCTGTCCATTTAAGTTTTACCGTCCCTGCGGAGTCCCCCGTCAGCGCCGTCAGATTCGAAATTGCCGCCGGCGGTGTGGAATCAGATGGTACTGTTGTTTGGCCAGCAGCGAACGGGGTGCCTGTCGAAATAAGCGAAGCAATCCAACTTTCAGAAAGGTTTTCATTATCAGAAAAATTAGTTTTTTCAATAGAGGTGTCAACAGCATTATCAGAACACACAAAATTTTGATAAGTTGTACCTCCTGTTAAAGCGGTTACCAAAACGATTTGATCTCCACCTGTATCTAAAAGCGTCAATGCAGAACCTGTAACAGCGCAGTATTTACCAACATCCTGACCGTAAATAGTATCAAAATCAACTATTGCAGCAGGTTCAGATATTACAAAAAATGTTTTATCGGGTATAGCTGTAATATCTCCCCATCCTGTTCTTTGTGAAAGTAATTCGGGGTTAACTCCGACTTTTAAATACCAACCGGCTAAATTTACCATGCCACCTGTATTATTATAAAATTCTAACCATTCTCCACCAGAATCATTAGAACCAGCAGGCGTATCATACATTATTTCCGTACATTCTATACCTTCGCCTACTCCGCCGCCGCCGGATTGTGCCCATGCGCAGTTTATTGAGTTTGTTCCTGATTGATATACGCTTATGTTCGGCCAGATTCCCTCGTTGCTTGTTTCATCGAATGATTTAATTGCAAAATAATATGTTGTGCCGGGAGTTAGGCCCGAGACAACTCTTCCCGTCTCTTCCTGACCGAAAGTTACGGGCGTCCAGCCGGCGGCATCGATGTATGTTGAAACTCTCGCGTCGAAAAAATTCCATCCACCGGAGCCAATTATATTTGTAGCGTATTTTACAAGATACCCGTTGACATTCCCCCCGCCGGTTCCGTCATCGCCGGGCGCTGTCCATTTAAGTTTTACCGTCCCTGCGGAGTCCCCCGTCAGCGCCGTCAGATTCGAAATCCCCGCCGGGGGTGTTGTGTCGGCGCCGCCGGCCGCATAATAACAGTTTATGTCGTCAATTGTTCCGCCCGTGTAAGCGGCG
This sequence comes from bacterium, assembly GCA_043811795.1. Taxonomy (GTDB): domain Bacteria; phylum CG03; class CG03; order CG03; family CG03; genus JBDRMV01. The sequence goes on from JBDRMV010000045.1 coordinate 4,019, forward strand.
AAGGCGTAAGAGCCGGGCCAAATTCCCTGATTTGTATTATCGTCCGTCGCCTTTATTGCAAACCAGTAAGTCACCCCGTTTGTCAAATCGGAGACGGTTTTGATTTCGTGTTCTGTTCCAAAAGTTCCTGCTATCCAGGAAGAAGCGGGAGAATAAGTTGCGGCATAAGCATAGTCTATTTCGGAATCAATGCAGAAAGTCGCATATTTTACCTCATAGGAAGTAACGTTTCCGCCGCCCGTTCCGTCGTCGCCGGGACAAATCCATTTCAGACGAACCGTCCCGGCGCTAATCCCTGCAAGAGCTGAAAGAGAAGAAATCCCTGCAGGAGGGGTTGTATCACCCGTGTAAGTTATCACAACTTTTATGAAATCCGAATACAGAACGGAAGGGTTTACGAAGTCCCACGCGCCTCTCCCCACGGCATGCGCATAAAGTTCACCGCCGGAAATATAATTTCCGAAATTTGAAGTGATGGCGCTGCTTAAAGCAACTTCCGCTTCGCCGTCATAGCCGTCAAGAAAAGTCCATGCGGATAAATTAAAATCCCAGATGCGAATCTGCGTCGATGTACTGTTGAACGCGGTGTTATATCCTTCCCACTCAACATAAATCTGGCTGATGCTTGAAGTCGCCTCGCCGATAGTAAATTTGCAGTTCAAAAACGGCATATTCGTACTGTAAATTGCCGAGGAGTGATACACATTGTTCGCCGAATCTATGTTTGTGTAATCCGTTATTTCTATCTGACCCGTCAGATCCGGTCCCGATGTCGGCGGGGTTGCGGTATCGACTGCATCGTAAGCCCATTTGTCCGTTCCCGCGCCCGCTGTAAAAGTATATGTGCTTGAAGCGGCAAATAAACTACCGCTCAAAAACAATAAAATAACCGCGAACCTGTTTTTCAAATTTATTCTTCTATCTCCCATTCCACGGGTAATTCTTTAACCAGATTTTCAGCGCCGTTAAAAACAATTACGATTATCCTTGACGGCTTGCCGGCTTCAGCGTCTTTTACTTCAACCTCAACTTCAATCTCTCCGTCCTTCGAACCTTTAACATTTGCCCTGGTAATTTCCATTAAATTTCTCCCTAATCTAACCTGTTTCTAAATTGTACAGTGTTGTCAAGAACTTGTCTACATGCTTTATATCACAATGTGACCTAAGATACAATTTTACGTTCACCGGATTAAATACTTAAATCGTTTGCCAAAAAGCAAATCCCCACTTCCCCTTTCTCCTTCTTTTCTTTTTACGTCATCCAAAACCAGAACCGTCCCCGTTTTTTCTTTATCACTTCTTTATAATATACATTATCTAAACTTTTATAATTATATAATGAAATAGAAGTTTTGTCAATGTGTTTTTTGTCACAAGTTACCACGTCGGGAAACGTAATCTACCAACCGATTATTAAAACCAGAACCGTCCCCGTTTTTTCATTTTTTCATTTTCACCCGTTTTTTCAAAAACTGTAGTAGAGGCGGAAAAGGACGCCGGTAGAATCGTAATCGTCCGAATTGTCCTTAGTTTTGTTTCCTTCAAAAGTGTAGCCGCCCGTCAGAGAAAGATTTTTCTTCACCTTGTAAGTCACTTCGGCGGAGTAATTCATCGTGTCCGTTAAAATATCCTCGGTGGAAAAAGGCGTCGGCAGTTTTTTCCTCGTAGTGAGCGACCCGTATATGAAAAGACCTAAGTCGCCGGTTACGCTGATGTTCGAGCCGAGCGAAAAAGACGTTATTTCGTCCTCGGAGCTGTCGTATAGATTTTTTGTATTATTTGCGGTATATCCGAGGTCAACGGAAACCGCGGCGATTATTTTACCCGAATATGTCACCGAAAACCCGTTCGTATCCAGGTCATTACCCGTCGCGGTGGATACATAATTCCGGAACTGCGAGCGCGAAAAATTTGCGGCGAGCGCCTGGTTTTTGAAACAATAATTAATCCCGCAGCTAAGCCCCGCTGTTTCGTTGTTCAGCACCGTCGAGGAACTGCCCTCGACTTTATTTATGCTGGATGCCGCGCTGATTCCGGGCAGGCCCGCCGGCGTAAGCTGTATGCCGCCCTGCAGAATTGTCTGGTCCGTCGTAACCATTTCGGGGTCGTTGTCAAGATTATCTTCGGTCGCCTGGTATCCGCAATTCAATCTCAAAAATGCAACAGGATAATAATTGAGAGAGGTATCCATGCCTGCCCTGTCGGGATAAATTCCCGGGCTTGATAAATTCAGAAAATCGGGTTCTATTCTCTGATATTTGCTGCGTATATCAAAGGTCTTGCGGTAAACCCGCATTTCAAATCTGTAAGCCGTTCCCGGCGTTGATGCGCTGTTTTCATAAGACAGCGACGACGGGTTATAGAAATTTTCCTGACGCGCGCTACGGGCGTATTCCCCCTGCACATTCAGGAAAGAACACGACCACTGGAGTTCGGAACTCAGAACGGTGTTCTCCGCCGCCTGATTGGAAGGGCCGGGATTGCTGACGGAACTTTCCGAATCATACGTCGTCACACCGGATACTTTGAGGCCGACGTCGGCGGGCAATTTTACTTTTGCGCTCATCCCTCCCGTATATCTCGCATACACGCCGTTGGTCGAAGCGTCGCCCTCAGCCGCCTCCTGCGTCCTTATGTAACACCCCGAAAAATCGGTATAATCCGTCCTGTAATTCAGATTTGTCCCGCGTCCCGTAAGAGAATAAATTGACAAAGGAGAAAAATCGGGCATAACGTCTCCTGCGGACAGCTTATACCTGTCGGAAAAAAACGAAAGGAAAAGCATATCAAGGTCGAAACTGTCGTCTTCGGTCGAGTACGCATTCGAATTGAAAATCAGCGTTTTCCCGTAAACTCTTCCTAAAAGATTCGTCGCCAGAGACCCCTGATAACCGCTCCTCTGCGTGTTTTTATACGATAAAGAAACATTGCCGTTCAGAAAAACCGGCCGCACCGGTTTTTTCTCCAGCGCCGACGCCTTTACATTGAAATCGTAAAAATCACTCGTCAGGATGTTCTGCCCTTTTTTGTAAAGCATCACGCGGTACCGGTACCTCCCCGTATAAGAAGAGGGAATTCCGTAAGTTACAAGCAGGAGCGTCGAACCGCCGGGAGGGACTTCGGCGCTTATGTTTTCCGCCGGAGTTTTCTGAATGTAATTACCCTCTGAATCAAACAGTTCAATGCGGCAGGTTACATCTGCCGGCAACCATTTTACCGTCTCCATATTCAGAACAATAACCTGAAAAGTAATATTTTCGCCCGCTTTGGCGGGGTCGGGCGCGGCTACGGAGAGCTGTATCTGCGCCGGCGCCTGGGCGAAAGTAATACGGGCAAGAAAAAAAACGCACAAAAAAATATAAAACCTGTTCTTCATCTTTATGCGATAAAAGCAATCCCTGCAAAAACAATAGCGGGGAACAAAACGCTTCCGAGAATCCTGTTGAACACGGGAAAATTAAAATCATATCTCTTCAAAGCTGCAGCCGAGCAGAGAAATAAAACAAGCGGACCCGCAAACACGTTTCCCCCGCAGTCGGACCAGATATTCCTTCTCACGAGGAGAAAGAAAAAAAGAGCGCTTACGGAAATCAGCAGCAAAATTATTCTTGAAACATTAAAACCTGCGTCGGAAAAAACATGGACCGCATGGTAAAGCGACTCGGATTTGTAAAAAAGAAAACTGAAAACCATTACAAAAATGCCCGCTGTGACATAGAAGTAATTCAATCTGAAATGAACTTTGAGAACGCGTAAATAAAAATTGTATAAAATTTCCTTAACGTCGCGCTTCTCCGCCTTTTTTTCGCCGGTGATAAGGAGCCGCTTCTTAAAATTTTCAATAACAGGGGACGTAACCTCGTAAGACATCACCTCGCGGAGTTCTTTGTCCATTGACTCATCCCCCGAAGAGATGGATTCCATCGCGCGACGGCGCTCGTCGCCGGCTTTTTTCGCAGCATCAGACCGCCGGGCCAGCGACGACTGCACGATATCCGCCTTCTTTTTTATAATCTCCGTGAGTTTACCGCCCAAAATAGCAACTCCGCAAAGAACAATAACAAGAACTACTTTGAATTTCATAATTACATCAAACCCGCCGTCCTGCCCACATCATGGATAAAAGCCAGACCGTGGCCCGGTTTATCAAGTTTCCCGACGGCAACAATCCTGTCGAAGACCTCATCAACACGCTCGCCGGGAACAACCGTCATAAAAACCTCTTTTTCCGGATTTATGAAAGCCCTCCTGAAAAAACCGAGTTTCTGCCTGACCCCCGTTCCCCGCGCGTAGAAAATCGTCGCGCCCGAAACATTCATTTTCAAAATTTCCTTCACAATTTTATTGGCTTTTCCCCTGTCCACAACGCACGTAATCAATTTCAGATTCTCCATTCATCCTCCGTCATATTTACTCTTTTATACTGCACTGTGAAAATGACCGTTGCCTTTTATTAATCCCTCTTGTAAAACCCGAACGCCTTCTCCACGTCCTGAACAAAAACAAAACCCCTCGCCGTTTCCTTCAGATTGGCAAGTTCAATAATTCTGCCGAACATATCATCCGTTTTTTCCTCCGGCACAACCGTCATAAAGACATCTTTTTCCGGCTCTATCAACCTTCCCTTAAGCCCGATTTTCTCCCTCACTCCCGTTCCGACGCCGCGGAAACTCGTCACGCCAGAAATGCCCATTTTCAAAATTTCCTTTATTATACCGTCCGCTTTTCCCTGCTCTACAATGCACGTTATCAACTTATACTTTTCCATATCTTCCTCCTTATCAGGGCGGCGGGAGGGTGGCGTCCATGCGCATTACATAATCCCGTAAGAAGCATAGCCGACGACGCTTGAACTGTCGCCGGAGGCGGTTGCGGAAGTGTCGTAAAAAATCTTTTTCGCTTTCCCGCCGGGAATAGCAAAAAGGAGAGTC
>JBDRMV010000046.1:0-8934 GCA_043811795.1 bacterium
GATAAAATATACAACTATCAATAGCATCCCCGATGATATGCACTTTCTTTTTTAATCCAAGAGCCACACCCAGTTCTACCAATGACCCTTGATACTTATAGGGTTTAACAAATACACCGATGAATACCTCACAATCCCTAACTCCATTCAGGCACGCCACAGCGTCTTCTGGTGTCTCCTCTCTGTTTTGGTATTTACTATCAGTCCAATCAAAAGTAATAGTGTGCCCCTTCCCTCTCAGGTGAGCCATGATGCACCTGGCGGTCATTCGGTCTTGGAACTTTGCAGCTACATAGACTCGACTCATTCTTCCTCCTCTATCAATGGACCAGTATTTCCTTGAAAACGTCATGGTAGAAGACGGGCTTCTTGTTTTCGTCGGTAACAGTGAGTCCGAACGAAACGGGACCCGTTATCTGTCCTTTCATTTTTTTTGAGGGGAGGGGCTTGTCCAAAACAGCGTGAAGGCCCGAAGCTTTTTCCTTTGAAATTGCGAAGTAATCGACGTCTTCGCTCAGGACTTTTTCGTAAAAATTCTCCAGTTCTTTCTCGTCAGGATTGTCAAGTTCGAAATGAATATTCTGTCTTTCTTCGTTTATACGGGCGAAGGGCAGGCCTTCCGCATACTGGACGTACATATTTTCTAAAAAAGATTTTTTCGGAAGCTGCGGCCAGAAGGGTATGTCAAACTTCTTAACGACTTCTATCGCCTGTTCCGTGTTTTTAAAAGGAAGACTTCCTATTCCTGTGGTTAATATCATAAAACGCCTCGTCTGGAATAATAGTAAATACAGGAAAAATGTCAACATGAATTTTGCCCTAAGAAACAATCGGCAATAAACAGGGCGCGAAGCGGCGGATGATGTCTGACGGAGCCGTCAATCCGAGGAGTTTGGCAGTATGCCCGCAGGATTGCCGGAGCGAGCCGCAGACGAGAGCGTCTCAGGAAGGCATCTCCGACGATGGCAATACTTAATGGCAAAATTGAAAAATGACAAATTTTCAAATATTTGCTATTTAATTAGAACGGTTTAAAATAAACTTGGAGGGAAAATGTGTGAATACCTGAAAAACAGCGACCCTGAAATATTTTCGGCAATCGAGAACGAAGTTCGGCGCCAGGAAGAAAATCTGGAACTGATTGCTTCCGAAAACTATGTTTCCCGGGCGGTTCTGGAAGCGCAGGGTTCCGTTTTAACGAACAAGTATGCCGAGGGTTACCCCGGGAAAAGGTATTACGGCGGCTGCCGGTTTTACGATGAAATAGAACGGGTCGCGCAGGAAAGATGCAAAAAACTGTTTAATGCGGAACACGTAAACGTTCAGCCCCACTCGGGAACGCAGGCGAACATGGCTGTGTATTTCTCGGTTTTAAATCCGGGAGACACGATTATGGGCATGCATCTTTCCCATGGAGGGCACCTGTCTCACGGTCATCCGAATTCTTTTTCCGGCAGATACTTTTATATCGTCCCTGTTGAGCTCGACAGACAAACTGGAAGAATTGATTACGACGTGATGAAGCGGATTGCGGAGAAGAACAAGCCGAAACTGATTGTGGCCGGGGCCAGCGCGTATCCCAGAATAATAGATTTTGCGAAATTCAGGGAAATCTGCGACCATGTGGGGGCGTATCTTATGGCCGATGTGGCGCACATTGCAGGGCTCATAGCGGCGGGAATACATCCTTCCCCGTTTCCTTATGCCGATTTTGTAACGACAACCACGCACAAGACCCTTAGAGGCCCCCGCGGCGGCCTTGTAATGTGCAGGAAAGAATTTGCCGATTTGCTGGATAAGAATGTCTTTCCCGGCATCCAGGGCGGGCCTCTGATGCACGTTATCGCAGCCAAGGCGGTCGCATTCGGCGAGGCGCTGAAGCCGGAATTCGGGGAATACCAGAAACAGATTGTAAAAAACAGTAAATCTCTTGCGGGAGGTCTTATAAAAAAAGGTTTTACCCTTGTAACGGGAGGCACCGACAATCATCTGATGCTTGTGGACTTGAGGAACAAGGATATAAAAGGTGTTCAGGCGCAGGATGTTCTTGAGAGAGCCGGCATTGCGACGAATAAAAATTCCATTCCGCACGACCCCGAGAAACCTTTCATAACTTCGGGAATTCGCCTCGGCACGCCTGCGGTAACGACAAGAGGAATGAAAGAAAGGGAGATGCTGCAGATCGCGGATTTCATTTCAAGAGCCATAGATGCGGGGGAAAACGGGGAAGAACTGAAAAAAATCAAAAAGGAGGTTCTGTCGCTCACGAAAAAATTTCCCATTCACCAGGGGCTGTCAGGGTAGAACTCCTCAAAAAACTAAATTGTAAAGGAGTTACGTATGAAAAAAGTTATTGTTATTGAGCATCCTCTGCTCGAACACAAACTTACTATTTTGAGGAACAAGAACACTTCCAGCAAGGATTTCAGGGCGATAGTGGAAGAGATGGCAATGCTGATGGGTTACGAGATTCTGAAAAACGTTAAACTTAAGAAATTGAAAGTGGAAACTCCGCTGGAGAAAACAACCGGTTTTGCCATTTCAGGGAAGATGCTCACTATAATTCCCATTTTGCGCGCGGGTTTGGGTCTTTCAACCGGTCTTGCCAAACTTCTGCCGATGGCCAGAATAGGGCACATAGGAATGTTCAGGGAACCGAAAACATTTGAGGCGATTCAGTACTTTCATAAACTCCCGGCCGATATAAGCAAGCGCCTGAACATCATTGTCGACCCCATGCTCGCCACCGGTCACAGCGCGCGTGCGGCGATAGAAATTTTGAAACGGAACGGCGCCCGAAATATAAAATTTCTGTGCGTCATTTCCTGCCCGGAAGGCATAAGTGAGGTTCACCGCCACCATCCGGACGTGGAAATTTACACCGCTTCAATCGACAGGTGCCTGAACGATCACGCTTATATTCTCCCCGGGCTGGGCGATGCCGGCGACAGGATTTTCGGCACGAAGTGATTTATATTTTTGCGCTGGTAATTCCCGTTTTGCTGCTTTTAATCGGCGAGCCGTTTCTGATAACGGTTGCCGAAAAATTTCATGCGTATGACCGCCCGGACCGTAGAAAAATTCACGCAAAGCTTGTTCCTTTGTGGGGCGGGCTCGGAATATGGCTCGGTATCTGGTTCAGCATGGTTCTTCTTTTCCTCTTTTCAAAAACGGTGAGGGCTTTTGTTCCCTCGAATCTTTCCGTAATAAAGGGCATTTTTTTCGGCAGCGCCATAATACTTATTATCGGCATGATTGACGATAGGCGCCCGCTGATGCCCACGACGAAACTCCTCGCGCAGACGATTGCGGTTCTTTTCGCGATGATTTACGGGGTGGCGATAAGCGGAATAAAAATTCCTTTTATGGAGTATGTGCTGTTTCCGCAGTTTGCTTCGATAGTGGTAACCGCCGTGTGGCTGATTGCTTTCACGAATGTTATAAATTTAATAGACGGCGTTGACGGTCTTGCCGCCGGCGTTTCGGGTATTGCGGCTATAACTTTTGCGGTTGTCGTTCTGCTTGAGACGCGTTTCGGCGCTCTTCAGGGCGGAGAATTTTTTGCCGTTCTATCTCTTATCGTCGGCGGCGCGTGTCTGGGATTTCTTTATTTTAATTTTCCTCCGGCAGGGGTTTTCCTCGGTGACTCGGGAAGTCTTCTCATCGGCTTTTTTCTCGGGATTATTGCCATTCAGGGAATGCTGAAACTCACGGCGGCGATTGCCCTCATAATTCCCGTTATCGTAGTGGCGCTCCCTGTTCTGGATGTTTTTTTCGCAATCGTCAGAAGGAAAAGAGCGCAGGTGCCGATAATGAGAGCCGATTCGGACCACATACACCACCGTCTGCTGAAAAGCGGCTGGTCAGCCAGGGAAATAGACCTTCTGATGTACAATTTTACTTTGATACTCTCAATGGCGGCCATTTTGATTACCGTTTATTCTTTTTTTAAGGGAACGCCGTGAATTGTAACGGGATAAAAAAAATAATTCTGACTTTCGGAACGAGGCCGGAAGCCATAAAAATGGCTCCCGTCTATTTTACCCTGAAAAAGGACAAAAAATTTGACGTGAAACTCGTTCTTACCGGTCAGCACACAAAAATGCTTGACGACGCGCTGGATGTCTTCGGCATGGAACCGGAATATAATTTGAACATTATGGTCGCCCGCCAGACCCTTGCGGGCATTCTCGCCCGCGCGGTGAAGAAACTCGATGCTGTTTACAAAAAAGAAAAACCAGACCTCGTTCTCGTCCACGGGGACACCTCTACGACTTTTGCGTCGGCGCTTGCCGCCTTTTACAACGGTATTCCCGCGGGTCACGTCGAGGCGGGCCTCAGAACGCATGTAAAAAACGAGCCGTTTCCGGAGGAAATCAACAGGGTTCTTACGGACAGAACTGCCGACCTGCTTTTTCCGCCGACGGGCAGGGCAAAAAAAAATCTTCTGAAAGAAGGCAGCGCTTCGGCGGTGATTACGGTTACCGGCAACACCGTCATTGATGCAGTGGAACTTCTTGTAAAAAAAGCGGGGAAGGGCCCGCTGATTTCAGCCTTGCCAAAGGCATCAAAAAGCGGTTTTGTTCTTTTTACGATGCACCGGCGCGAGTCGTGGGGGAAACCGCTGGAAAGTATTTTTTTAATGTTGAGAAAATTCTTTGAAAAAAACAGAGGCGTGAAATTGATTTATCCCGTGCATCCGAACCCCGCCGTGTCCGTTCCCGCGCATAAAATCCTTTCGGGAGCGGAAAATATAATTTTAACAGAGCCGCTCCGCTATTCCGACCTGATTTTTCTTCTGCGTAAATGCCTTTTTATCGTAACGGATTCCGGCGGAGTGCAGGAGGAGGCGGCCGTTTTCAAAAAGAGAGTTCTGCTGCTCAGGAGATATACCGAACGGCCGGAAGGCGTCAGTGCGGGTTTTGTCAAGGTTATGGGTTTATCTCCGGCAAAACTCAAACGCGAGATGGAAATGATATTGAAAAACGGGAAAATCTTTGATAGGATGAAAAAAATAAAGAATCCTTACGGGGACGGGAAAGCATCTGAGAGAATTCATATTGCCGTAAGAAAATTTTTTAATATACCGGTGAAAAAAAGCATAAAAGAATTCAGGGGGTGATATTAAAATGCAAAAATTAAAAATTGAGGTGCAGATTGCCGTTCTGTTTTTTTTGTTTTCGGGTTTTCTGGCGGCATCACCGATTTCCGATTTGATGAAGGCGGGCAAATGGGAGCAGGCAAAAGAGTCCGCGCTGGCTGAAATTGCGCGCAACCCCGAGGACTCAAGTTTATATCTAACAGCGGGAATTTGCGAGATTAACCTGAAAAATTACGGGGAAGCCATTAAAAATCTGTCAAAAGCGTATGACCTGAATCCGAAGTCATATCTTGCGGGCTACCTGCTCGGCGTTATTTACGAGGAAACGGGCGATTTAAAAGAGGCAGTGAAGTATTTTGAGAAATCGTACAAAGTTACGAAGGATAAGGAAAAAAGGGAAAATATAGAAAAACATATCAAGATGGTCGGTGAGAGAATGAACGCTACCCTCCCGACGCCCTGATAAGGAAAAAGAAATGAAAAAGGAGAAAAAGTGAGAGCAAAGCGTTCCTCGTATTTTATATTTTATTTTTTATATTTTATTTTTCTTGCAGGTTGCGCCGGCCGGCTCGCCGTGCAAAGGGGCTATGATTTTGAAAGCATAAGAAATATCGCCGTCGCAGGGTTTAAGAGTTCTGAGGGCAGCGAGGCGGCGGGAGACGCCGTCAGGGATATTTTTACGAAATGCTTTCTGGAGAGCGGGATTTCCGTCGTTGATTCAAAAGCGCTTGACAAAATGCTCGCTCACGGGAGTCCGCAGTCCCCGCAGATGTTTGCGGAAATCGGCGCCATGGTTGGGGCGGATGCCATTCTGGACGGAAGCATTTACAGATACCTGCCCGAGAAAGAAGAAAGAATCTATTACGCCAGCGAGGACGGAAAAATAGGATATGAAACGGCATTTTATAACGCGAAAGTTGCGGTAACGGCGCGCCTGGTGGATGTGAAAACAGGATCCGTCGTCTGGGTCAACAGCGATTATTACGAATCGTTTGACATACAGCACACGCTTGAAGGAGCCGTTTACACGGTGCTCCGGCCCCTCAAAAATCTTATTTCAAAGAACAAATAGAAATTGGAGTCAGCTCTATTTTTTCCAATAGATATCTTATTAAAAAATAGAACTGACCCCAATTAAAGCGCCAATTTAAGCGGGGGTGATCCCGTAAGCCGAATTCTGTTTTAAGCGGTCATTCATCTAAGCGACCTACCCGGCCTTAACTGGCGAGCAGCCAACGGCCTGCATGGTCTTGCTCCCGGCGGGGTTTAGCCTTTTCACTATGGCAAAACCTCATGTTTCAGTCGGATAAATCCGACCGCTACAAGAAGCTTTCCATACTTAGTTTCTGTGCCACTTTCCGTCACCCGACGTAGTCGGGCGCTCCGCCTTTCGGCGGACGCCGCGCTCTGTGGAGTTCGGACTTTCCTCCCCTTACCACATATGGGTACAGGGCAACCGCCCGAATCACCCCCTATAATTTAGAAAAGAAATGAGAGAAATACAAGGTTTGTTTTTTTAGCCGGAATTTACTATTCTCTTATTGCGTGAAACTTGAAAAACAGTTAGGTCTTACGGGCGTTTTCTGCATCGCCACGGGAGCGATGATTTCATCCGGCCTTTTCGTTCTTCCAGCCCTTGCCTATACAAAGGCGGGACCTGCCGTTATTCTTTCATATCTTTTGGCAGGTATTCTTATTGTGCCTGCGATGTTTGCGTCGGCGGAACTCCTCACGGCAATGCCCAAGTCCGGCGGCGACTATTTTTATATAAGCAGAGCAATGGGGTCTCTCCCGGGTTTTCTCGGGGGGCTTTCAAGCTGGTTTTCCCTCGCCTGCAAAAGCGCTTTTGCCCTTGTCGGCATCGGGGCGTTTATGACGCTGATATGCCCGGACATATCGGAACTGCAGATGGATTTAGTTGCGGCGGCGTCCTGTATATTTTTTATGGCGGTTAATCTGAAAGGTGTAAAAATAGCCGAGAGTTTTCAAATAGGGATTGTTTTCGCCCTGCTGGGGATTTTAGTTTTATACATTGTTTCCGGCGGAGTCAGCGTTAAACTTCACAATTACAGCGGTTTTTTCAACGCGGGCTTTAAAAATATAGCAGGAACTGCGGGGCTTGTATTTGTTTCGTTTGTGGGTCTGACGAAAGTTGCAAGCATTGCCGAGGAGGTCAAGAATCCCACAAGGAATATTCCGCTGGGGATGATTTTATCGTGGGCGGTTGTGGTGTCGCTTTATCTGCTTGCCGTATTCGTTACCGTCGGGCTTTTGAAAGGAGATAACCTGTCCGGAACGCTTACCCCGCTCAGCGACGGAGCGGGTTCTTATGCGGGCACTGCCGGCGTCGTTATACTGGCCGTTGCGGCGATTTTTGCTTTTGTCTCAACCGCAAATGCGGGAATTATGACCGCCTCCCGCGCTCCTCTCGCGATGAGCAGGGATAAACTTTTACCGCCTGTTTTCCTGAAACTGAATGAGAATGGCGTTCCGTTTGTGACGATTATTTTTACTTCAGCCGTTATGATTTTTATGATTTTTGTGCTTGATATTGAAGGCATTGTAAAGGTCGCCTCCACAGTAAGCATAATACTGTTTGCGCTTGCAAATTTTGCTCTGATATTTATGAGGGAAAGCAAGGTCGTTAACTACCGGCCCGTTTTCAGGGCGCCGCTTTACCCGTATCTTCAGATTGCGGGGATTATTCTTTACGGCGTTCTTCTCTTTGAAATGGGGAAGGTTGCCCTGACCGCGACGGGCATTTTTATCATAGCGGGCACCCTCTGGTATTTTATTTATCCGTACAGGTTTGAGGCCAAAAAGTCCGCACTCGTCCATGTGGTCGAAAGAATCATAGGCAGGCAGATAAAGGATGATACTCTCGGGGCGGAACTCAGGGATGTCCTGAGAGAAAGGGATGATATTGTTGAAGACCGCTTTGACGAAATCATAAAGAAGTGCGAGATTCTCGACATTGAGGAAAAAATGAGAGTGGAGCCGTTTCTGAAATTGATTTCGGAGAAATTCTCTGCGCCCATAGGAATTTCAAAAGACGAACTCTTCGGGAAGTTCTCCGAGAGAGAAATGATATCAGGCACGATAGTAAGGTCCGGCCTCGCAATTCCCCATGTTATTGTTGAAGGCAAAGGTGTCTTCAGAATTATTCTTGTGAGAGCCAGAGAGGGAATTATCTTTTCCGAAAAACAGCCCCCCGTGAAGACGCTCTTTGCGATTGTGGCGAGCGCCGACGAGAGAAATTTTTACCTGCGTGCTCTCGTGGCTATTGCCGAGATTGCGCAGGAAAAGGATTTTGAACAGAAATGGCTTGAGGCAAAAACTCTTCATGACTTGAGAGACATCATTCTCCTCGCCAGCCGCAGAAGAGAAGAGGTTTTAAGATAATGAAACAATGTCCGGCGGTTTCTCTGAAATTTAAAAGTTTCCTTGCGGCAGGTTCCCTGCTTTTTCCCCGGACTTCTATCGCCATTTTTTTATAAACAGGGTGTTGCTGTACTTTTCTGTGTTCTTAAAAGCCCGCGCTATTTGTTAGAGCTTTTTCTGCGATTATGGTCGAGTATCTTTTTCCGGAACCTTATATTGCCGGGTGTTACTTCCATTAGTTCGTCTTCATTTATATATTCCAGGCCCTGTTCAAGCGTGAATTTCCTTGATGGTACCAGGTTTAGGGCCTCGTCGGATCCGGCCGCGCGCATGTTTGTAAGTTTTTTTGTTTTGCACACATTTACTATAAGATCCGTTTCTCTATTATTTGCGCCGACTATCATCCCCGCATAGACTCTTACGCCCGGATCTATAAAAAATATTCCCCGGTC
>JBDRMV010000047.1:0-8627 GCA_043811795.1 bacterium
CAGTCGGATAAATACTTCTTACACGGGCTGGCTCAGCGGCACGAAACTTATGAATTTTTCCGCCGCTCATTCGCCGGACGGGAATGCCGCCTTCGGAGCCGGCGTGAGTTTTTTCTCGTCCGGGGAAATGGAGAGATTTGCCGCTGGCGGAAATGAACTGAGCGATGATTTTCAGATAAGGGACTTTCTGTTCAGCCCGTTTTACGGCAAAAACGTAACGGAGAAACTTCGCGGCGGTGTTTCCGCCAAAGTTGTTTCCATGGACAATGTGAATAACAGAAAAATTTTATTCGCCGCCGGCATCGGCGGTGTATATTCTTTGAGCAAATGTCTGACGGGCGGCGTTTCCCTGCAGAATGCCGGCCCGGGCGTTGAAATAGGGGGTTCCAGGTACGCGCTTCCCCGCCTGTTAAAGGCGGGAATCGGCTGGGAAATACGCTCGAACGTAACCGCCATGGCCGATATTGAATATCCCTACGACGACAGCATAAAAGCGGGTATAGAGTGGCGCCTGAAGGAAAAGGTCAAACTCCGCTGCGGTTATGATAAAACGGCGGGTTTAAAATCCGGAGCCGGCCTGACCGCCGGTCTGGGTTTTGAAATTGCAAGCCGCGATTCAATGGAGGAACTGGCAACCGGGCGCAGCGTTCCGGTGCTTCTTCTGTTTGATTATGCCTTCCAGAATTTCGGAGAACTCGGATATATTCACAGGGTTAGTTTCGGGGTTCATTATTAAATGTTTTTGATTCTTCTTAAAGCGCTGATTTCCCTTGCCGTCTTAGGAGTTATTTACATTGCAGTAACGAAAGTGGCGGAGGAAATGTCAAAAGAAAGGGAAGGCGGTGGCGTTTCGGGAAAGAAAGAAGTTTTTCAGCTCGACGAGATTCTGTCGGTTTTTGAAAAAGCGCCGAAGTCGCGTAAGGCGAGAAATCTGAAACTGGTTTCAGCGGCGTTCTGTTTCCTTTTTTTTCTGCTCTGGACGAAAAAATTTTTTCTGGCGGGCGCCGCAGGCGTCGGAGGGTTTCTTCTTCCGCAGTTCCTCGCAAACCTCCGCAGGGCAAGGAAAGCCAGACGTCTTGACGACCAGCTTGCGGACGGTCTTGTTCTGATTGCCAATTCGCTTAAGGCGGGGATGAGTTTTCCGCAGACGCTCGGGGTGATGGCGCGCCAGGGGTCTCCTCCGCTTTCAACGGAATTCAACGAGGTTGCGGGGGAGGAGAAACTCGGCGTTTCCATGGAAAAAGCGCTTTTCAATCTCGCCGCCCGGTGGCCGAATGTCGTAAATCTTCAGATTGCGGTCCTCGCCATAAACATAGCGCAGGAAGTCGGCGGGAACCTCGCCGAAACGCTGTCGCGGCTGAGTGAAACGATGAGAAAGAGGAAGGAAATCCAGGGCAAGATAGACGCCCTGACAACGCAGGGTAAAATTTCGGGAGTTATCACCGCCCTTACGCCGGTTGCTCTTTTTGCGGCGATTTCGTGGATGTCCCCCGACATAATGGCTCCCATGGTCAGCACGACGCTGGGCAACATCATGCTTGTTGTGATAGTGTTTCTGATAGTGATAGGTTTTATCATCATACAGAAGATTGTTTCGATAGATATCTGATGATTTACGCAATTTTTTTCACGGTTTTTGCAGTGGTTTTCTCCCTTGTTTTCGGCATTCTTTCGGGAGGGGGGGAGATAGACATCTCAAGCCGCCTTGAATTGAGGCGCAAAAAAGAGACAAGAAAAAGAATTTCAATCGGAAAAATTCTGATGGACGGTCTTACCTCTCAGATTGCAAAGTTGAAATTCCCTTTTCTTGAAAAATACAGGGATGAGATAAGGAAGAGACTTAACCAGGCGGGCAACCCCGCGGATTTAATCCCGGACAGTTTCATCGCGCTGGTCCTGGTGAGCGTTGTCGGGATGATTATTCTTGAGGTTCTTTTCTTCAAGAAGATAAACATCGTCGCCTTCGCCATCGCCGGGATTTTGGGATATTTCCTTCCGAATGCATCGCTCAAGAGCATAATCACGAAAAGGCACCATTCCATTTTGAGGGAACTGCCGAATATTCTGGACCTGCTCACCCTTTCGATGGAGGCGGGAATTGATTTCAATGCAGCGGTAAACAAGGTTATAGGGAAGAGCAAAAAGTCGCCGCTTATCGACGAACTCGCTCTTATGCAGCAGGGCCTCCGCCTGGGGCAGTCAAGGAGAGAGTCGATGAGGGATATGGGAGAGAGGGTCTCGCTCGATGCGCTGAGTTCGGTTACCTCGGCGATAATACAGGCGGACAACCT
The DNA here is from genome assembly GCA_043811795.1 of bacterium. Taxonomy (GTDB): domain Bacteria; phylum CG03; class CG03; order CG03; family CG03; genus JBDRMV01. The sequence goes on from JBDRMV010000047.1 coordinate 2,292, forward strand.
CGGCGCGAGCATCGGGCCCGTCCTGAGGGTACAGTCGGAGCAGATGAGGGTGGAGAGATTTCAACTGGCGGAAAAACTCGCTCACCAGGCGCCCGTGAAGATGCTTTTCCCCCTGATGTTTTTTATTTTCCCGTCAATCGTTATAATGCTGTTCGGGCCTCTGGCGTTGAAATTTATGAGCGGCGTTTTTGAAGGAGTCTTTTAAAAAATGGAAAAGAAGGTTGAAAAGGACATCAAGGAAAGGAGAGTAAGACCGCCGAAAATAGGTCTCGTGACGCAGCTGATTGCAAAGTCGGTTGTTTTATTTGTAATCCTTCTCGGCATTATCTGTTTTTTTATATTCAACTACCAGAAGAATTTTCTTGCGAGGCACATAAACGAGAAAAACTTGGAAACCGTTAAGACATACGCGTCGTTTATATCCGATGCGAAAGAGATGAGCGACGACCTGATAATTGTGGATTACATAGAAAGATTAAAGAGGGTGCCGACGGTCAGGTATGTGATGGTTCTTGACGGCAGGGTCAAGGTTCTGTTCCATTCTGATATGAGGGAGGTCGGAAAAACGTATCAGGACGCCGCCTCTTTGAAGGCGGTGACGTCGGAGGAAGGTCTCCAGCAGGAATTATCGTATGAAGGCGAGGCTCTGGCTGATTTTTCGGCCCCCGTCCTCGTTTCGCACAAAAAGGCGGCGACTCTGCGGGTGGGTTTTTCGCCGGCGAACATTGAGGCGGGAATCGAGGACATCAGGGAGAATCTTAGCATTGTCGCAATTGTCGGATTGATTGTCGTCATCGTGAGTTCTTTTATTATAAATTCCGGAATAGGCGTCGCGATAAACCAGATCAAGCAGGCGGCAAAGGATGTGTCGCGCGGTGAAATTCCCGAAAAAATAGATGTGCCGTCCGGCGGCGAACTCGGTTATCTCGCGCGCGTACTGGAAAGGATGTTTGATAAATTCAGGGAGAACACCGCCGAGTTTGAGGAGCAGAAGAAAGAACTGAAAAAGGACTACGACTTTTTTATTCAGAATATCTGCGAGTTTTTAGGGGACGGCGTCATTGTTCTGGACGAAAACAACAAGATAATCTTTGTCAACGAAATTGCCGCGGGAATCGTCGGTTTTCAGGTTATGGCGTGTCTCGGCAAGCACATGCTCGAGATGATAAAAAATGCCGAACTTGTGGAGTTCGTCAATGTCGCCTCGCAGAAAGTAAATACCCTTAATGAGAGAGAAATTCTTTCGTTGAATTGTTCCGCTTTGGTAAAAGTTGTCAGGGAAATTTCAACAGGACGTCCGCTCGGGGTCGTTATTCAGCTGAAAAGCAAAGAATAATTTTTTAGGCATATGCACATGAATCAAGTTGGTGGGGATAAATGGGGTCAGTTCTATTTTGATAAATGGGGTCAGCTCTATTTTTACATAGAAAAAATAACAAAAATAGAACTGACCCCATTTATCCTGACCCCATTTATCTATGCCTATAATTTTTTTGCGGCAAAAAAACAAAGTTGTTGATATGGAAATATGGAAACAAAAAAAAAATTTGAAATCGGAATGCAAAGCGCTGAGCCACGGATGGAAAGCTTTGCTTGTCCTGATATCTTTTTACTTTACCGCTTTTGCGCATGCGTCGTTCTTCGGTTCCGGCGAGGACGCAGGCCTCATAGACGATTACCTCAGGTCGGGCCTCGGCGCGAGGCATCTGGCGATGGGGAGAACAGGTGTCGCCTCACCGTCGGGAAGCGAAGCGGTTTACTGGAATCCCGCAGGGCTTAATCGTCTTTCCGCGTACGAAGCGGTTTTTATGTTCAACAAATTGTTTGCCGGAACTAACGAATATTTTACGGGAGCGGTTTTCCCGACGCAGTGGTTGGGCAATTTCGGCGTCGGAGCGCTGCAGTTGAAGGTTGAGGATGTCGCCGGCTGGGACAATCAGAATTTTTCGACGGGCGGTCTCAACAACGAGAAATCTACCTATTTTGTTTCATACGGTAATTCCGGCTACGATAGCGCCCTTGAACTCGGCGCCACTTTGAAAATTTCCTACCACAATGTTGCGGGCTACTCGGATACGGGTTTCGGTTTTGATGCGGGAGCGATATACACTTTTGGAGGTTTGCCCGTCAGCGTCGGGGCTGTCTGCCGGAATATTTTAGGCCCGTCAATCAAATTAAAGAATGAAAGGGAAAGATTTCCTTCCGCCGTGACAATCGGCGCGGCGGTCGAGTGGATGAATTTTCTTTCGGCGCTGGATGCCGGCTGGACGTCGTCCCAGAAGGCGAAGGTTTCGTTCGGGACGGAGTATCTGCGGTTTAAGCCGTTTGCGCTGAGGTTCGGAATAAACGAAACGGAAATTACGTACGGTTTCGGTTTCCGGCGCGGGCGTATGGCGCTCAATTACGCTTTTGCCGAACACGTTGCGTGGGAGGAAAACCTCGGCAGTTCCCATCGCGTTGACATCTGCTGGATGTTTTCGGATGTTGTTCAGAAATTCAAAGGCGGCGGGAACAAGAAGGCAAGAAAACTGTTCAGGAGGGCGAGAAAATTTTACAGAAAAGGACAGTATTTTTTTGCGGTGGATGCGCTGAAGGAGACGCGCTCCTACGACAGCCAGGATACCGAGGCGGCGGAACTTCTTCGGGACATAAGCGTCCGCCTGGAGGAAGCCGCCTCGTCGGGTAAAATCAAGACATTTGAAGACGCCGCATACACGCGGGGCGTTCTTTTTTATCTGAAAAATGACTATCCCTCGGCGCTCAATCAGTTGAAACAGGTTGAAAGCCTTGACCCTTCAAGAAAGGAAGTGCGGGAAATCATAAAGAAACTCGAGGAAGATATTTTAAGGGAGAAAAGAGAAAAGGATGAAAGAGAAAAGGCGGCGATGCTCGAGCGGCTGCTTAACGACGGCATATATCTTTATTCGGTAGAGGAATTTGAGAATGCCGTAAAGAAATTCGAAGAGATTCTCAAGATTGACCCTGAAAATCAGGAGGCGGAGAAGTATCTGTCTCTCTGCATGGAGGAACTGGAGCGTCTGAAAGAGCCGTTGAAGCCGAAGCCGGCGCCGCAGTTGAAAAAAGAGAAAAAGGCGGAGGTAAAGGATGAGATAATTGCGCTTGACCCCGCAAAAGCGGATGCGCTGTATAACGACGGTCTGGTGGAGTATTCGCTCGGCCGCCTTAAAAATGCGGTAAATTACTGGAATATGGCGTTGAAATATGACCCGGGCAGCAGGAAGATAAAAAAAGCGATAAAAAATGCGGAGAGAAAATTGAAGTAAATGAAAAATTACAAATGTAAATTGAAATGGGACCGGATGGTTTTTGTTCTTCTGTTCGCCGCGTCGTTCGTTTACGCTAAATCGGATGCGTGGGAGTCAAAGAAACTTTTTATGTCGGCGCGGTCGGATACGAAGAAAGGTTTATGCCTTACCGCTTACGACAAATTGTCGGAGGCGTACTGGCTTGACCCTTTCAATGAAGTTGCGCTGAGCGAAATGGAGAAAATGTCGGAGAATTACAAGAAGAATCTTACGAAGTGGGGCTATTACGATTTTATGCAGAAGTCCTATGCAAAAGGTTTTCTTTTTTATACCCGCGGCGACTATGCGAAGGCGCTTTTTGAATGGGAAAAGATTCTGACGCTTAAGGAGAATACTGAGGTCAGGGGTTATTATGACTATGTCAGTTCCGAACTGAAGAAAGGGAAGAAAAAAGACGAGATGGAGTTCGGCGGCAAAGCCAAAAAAGACAGGGAACTGGAAGCGAAGGAAAAGGAACAGAGAAAACAAAGAAAGAAAGGAAAAAAAGAAAAGAAAGTGCAAGTCGAGCGCAAACCCCCGCCTCCGAAGAAACAGCAGCCGGTGATAGACAACGCAAAGGCGGAGGAGTTTTATAACGAGGGTCTGAAACAGTACAGCCAGGGCTACCTGAAACTCGCCATAGCGAGTTGGGAAAAAGCCCTTAAATATAATCCCGGGCACACGAGAGCAAGCCGGGCGCTGCCGCGGGCGAAGAAAATACTGCAGGAAAGCAAGAAGTAAATATGTTGATGCGAAAAAATGATAAAAGCCGGAAAAGCAAAGGGTTATCTGTAAATTTCTTTTCTGTGGCCTGTTCTGATAATAAGAACAGTTTTAACGGGTGGATAAATTTCGTATATGATTCTGTAATTACCGTATCTGAGAGAATAGCAACCTTTTTTGTTGCCTTTCAGCGGTTTTCCGGAATATGGATTTTCCGCGAGGGAACTTATGCGTTTTGACAGAATAATTAAAATATTGCGATTTGTGCGGGAAAGTTTTTTTAAATCGTCAGCGGCTCTGGACGAGAGCTCAATATTAAACGTCAAGTTCTTTTTTGAGTTTTTGCCAATTAACGGTTTTCTTCCTGCAAAATTCTTTTCTGGCGCAGGCAATTTCTTTACAAAGTTTGGGTGTTGGTTTTTCCCCTGTTTCTTTAAGAAGTTCTTCGTATTTTTCAAGAGGAATGAGTACCATCGGGCGGTTTATAGTGATTGTGTCAGACATAATATCACCTCCAATGGTAATTATATTGCAAATAAGGTGATTTGTCAATCAGTGAGGTTATTTTGAATTTATTTTTTTCTGATTTGTTATCAAAATGCGCCGGGGCGGATTGCGCGCTGATTTTGTTTGTTCTCCTTTGCGCCGTTACCGACGTGTGGAAGAAAAAAATTTACAATTGGGCGACGTTCCCCGCGATGATTCTGGGCGCCGGTCTGAACTTCATTTATTCCGGCTGGAGCGGGGCTGGGAATTCTCTTTTAGGCGTCCTCGCCGGTTTCCTGCTCCTTTATTTTTTTTATCTCGGCGGAGGAATCGGCGCTGGCGACGTTAAACTCCTGATGGGCGTGGGCGCTCTGAAGGGCCCGCTCTTTGTTTTTAAGGCGTCGGTCTGCGGGATTTTCGTTGCGGGGGTTATCACGGTTTTTCTGCTCCTCGTAAACGGAACTCTTCTGAAAGGTCTCAAAAACGTCGGCATCCCGCTTTTTACGTCCGCCGTTTCCGGCTTCAAGATTTCGCCCCTACCGCAGACGAAAAGCCCGTCTCTCCCCTTCGGCTTTTACCTCGCAATCGGTATTTTAATTTATTTTTTTTATGAAAAATTTACGGCGGTTTTATGAAAAAGCGTAAAAAAACAAACGGCATTTTGACGTGATTGACATTTGATACCGTTATGGTATAATAATTATATAATGGAATTTGAATTTGAGATTGCTAAAAGCAATGCTAACAAGAAAAAACATGGTATCAACTTTGCGGATGCGCAGGCACTATGGGAAGATCCTGATTTGATTGAAATTCCGGCACGAACCAGCGATGAGACAAGGTTCTTGGTGATTGGTAAGATTTCAGGGAAACATTGGTCGGGAATCATCACTTATCGCGGTCAAAAGATTAGAATTATCTCGGTGCGCCGAGCCCGGCAGGAGGAGGTGAAAATATATGAGAGCTAAAGACCTTGACAAAAAGTTCGACGAGGGAAAGAGTATTTTGAAACACCTGAACATGGAAAAAGCCGGAAGACCTGAAAAAGAGCAGAAAAGAGTCAATGTGGATTTTCCTGTCTGGGTCATTCACTCGTTAGACAAAGAGGCAAAGCGCCTTGGTGTGCCCAGGCAATCTATCATTAAAGTATGGGTGGCGGAACGCTTGGAAAAAGCTGCGGTCTAATCTGCATTCTTCATGCTCTGATAATTCATCATCATTATGTTCAATGCAAAATTGATTGTTGTAGCGCGAGGTTTTAACCTCTCTTTTTGCGACCTCAAGAAAGAGAATGCCGGAGCCGCCCGTAGTGGAAAATCAAGGACGTCCCGATTTTCCGATTTTCCATAATCTGATGAAAAAAGGCATAATTTCGATTAAGCGAAAAGGCATAGGTGGTTCGGTGATTATTTTTTGTAGTTTCCGCCAACTTTAAGATTGATTGTAAAGGAAAAATGAGGCAAAGAAATTAAAAAGGGTTTTTAAGAAGGGATGTTAATGAAGAATTATCTTTTGAAAAAAGCGAAAAGAACGGCGACGATTGCCCAGAACTGGCCAAAAATAAAGATGAACATCCATTTGATAATTTCTGCTTTAACCTCTGCAAGCCGTCTTTCAAATCTTTCTTCAACAAGGACAATCACATCTTCCTTGACCTTTTCGTCCGATTTATTGATGATTTCAACGAGAGCATCTGCGCCTTCGTCAGAAAGTTTCTGCCGTAAAATTCCGGGTATAGCAATTACAGACATAATTCCCCCCTCTTGCTTTATAATCGCAAAATTTAAAGGAATTGTCAATGGAAAATCAAGGACGTCCCGAT
>JBDRMV010000048.1:0-2908 GCA_043811795.1 bacterium
ATGTCGGCAATTGTCTTTTCATATTTTATCCCGAGCAGAACGTGAAGATTGGAATTGGGGTCGGCGTCCACGACCAGCACCGGGCGCGGCCCCTTCTCCCTGAAAACATTAATCAGAAGAGCCGCAAAAGTGGTCTTTCCCGTTCCGCCTTTACCTGCTATAGCAATTCTCATACTAAATTATGAACGCAATTATTTCTCGCTGAAATTTTGCTATTTAGGAAACAATCCGCAATAAACAGCGCACAGGGCGGCGGATGGTGCCTGACGGAGCCGTCAATCCGAGGAGTTTGGCAGTACGCCCGCAGGATTGCCGGAGCCGAAGTGTTGCATCCGCCGTAGCGGGGTGCGCCGTGGCGTGCGAGCCGCAGACGCAAGCGTCTCCGGAAGCGTTTCGTCCGCCTTGGTGGGGCATCTCCGCCGACGTCAATAGTTATGGCAAAACTTCGTTTACTTCTCATATTCTTTCCTGTAACTGGGAAACAGTTCAAGGTTCGTGTGCGGGAAAAATAAACTCGCCGTATATTCCTGCATGAAAACAGGGTTGGAAGACAAATCAATATACGTCATTTTTTTGTTTATCTCCCCTGCCATATCCTTCGCTTCCCCGCTAAGCAGACACATCCTGCCGCCGGTTATGGAAGAGTTCCCCATAAAAATAAATAAGTTACGCGGTATATCGGGAAAGAGCCCGATGTAAACGGCGTCATTGATATCCAGGGCAGTTCCCAACCCCCCTGAAATAAAAAAGCGCTGTATGTTGCCTATCGTTAATCCCAACTCCTTGAGCAGCACGTATATCCCTGTAAAAATTGCGCCCTTTGAATTTATGAGGTTTTTAATATCCGCTTCCGTAATGTGAATGTCACGCCCGTCGCGCGTTTCTTCCCCTTTTACAACAAGGAAACAGTCGTCCGTAACGCCGGGGGCTCCTGATTTAAGTTTGCCGTCGCGCTGTAAAATTTTACTCTTCAGCATTTCGGCTATTAAAGATATCAGGCCGCTTCCGCAGATTCCGATTGGTTTTTCATTCCGTATTGTTTTGTATGAAACTTTCCCGTCTTTAATTTTTACTTTTTGTATTGCTCCGGGCATCGCGCGGATTCCCGAAGAAATCCCGCCGCCCTCGAAACAGGGGCCGGCGCTTGTGGAACAGGAAGCGAGCCAGTCTTTGTTCCCGATAACAACTTCACCGTTCGTGCCCAGGTCCACAAACAGCGACAAAACTGAGAAATTATATATACCCGAAGCAAGCACCCCTGCGACAATGTCTCCCCCCACCCATGCGGAAGGGCACGGCAGCGACATTACTTTCGCGAAAGGATTAATTTTGATTCCCAGTTCTCCCGCGGGCATCGGCAACGCCGAATTAAGCGCCGGGACATAGGGGCTGCGCCTTATGAAATTCGGCGGGATTTTATAAAAGAAATGGGTCATCGTGGTATTGCCGCCGGCAAGAAGAATATTAACGCTGCCGCCTGAAATATTATTTTCCTTGAGCATTTTCAGAATCATTTTATTAATCGCTGTAATAAGAACCGAATGTATTTTCTGCATGAGGCTTTTTTCCTCAACCTGAATAATTCTGGTAATAACGTCTTCCCCCAGCGGTATCTGCGGGTTGTAAGATGAAGCCGTCGAGAGCACTTCCTGTTTATCCATATCTATCAGGTAAGCTACAAGAGTGGTCGTGCCTATGTCAAGGGCGATTCCGTAATTCGCAGCCGTCCGGTTTCCCGCCTCCAGGTCAATGATCTCCCCGTCGCAGACAGCCGCTGTTACCTTCCAGTCCGCGCTTCGCAGAATAAAAGATATTTTTCTCAGAAGCCGCAAGGAAATGTCTTTTACCCTCACTTTCTTTCCAAGAAGATAATTTTTTATTCTCTCTAAATCCGCCGTTGTATCCTTACTATCGGGCGGGGAAAGCTCCATAAAGTATTTCTTTACCAGAGGACGGGGCGGAAAAATATTTTCCGGAAGCGTTGTCGAATCCTGTTCCTGACCCGATACTTCCCCTTCTAAAATCTCCAGTTCCTCGACTCTGGTTGATGCCGGTATCTCCAGTTCGATGTCGCTTTCCGCGTACGTCTGGCAGGCGAGCACCATCTTTTCTTTTATTTCATCGGCGCTTAAAAAGGCTGTCGGCTGAGTGCGGTATTTTCCTTTCAGTATCTTCACCCTGCATTTGCCGCAGACGCCCTCGCCGGCGCACGTGGAATTAATTGAAATACCGGCGTAGCCGATGACAGTGAGTAAATCCGCGCCTTTCTCCGCTTTTATCTTCCTGTTATCCGGCAGAATAAGAATCTCAATCATATTTTAATTTTTACCCCGACAGCTGTTTCCAGGACTCTTTTAGATATTTGGGCAGCGCCGACGCCTCCTTGGGCCCCACCAAAACTTCCCAGCCGCTTTCTTCCTCGACCTTCACCTTCAGCACCGCCACATACCCGGGAATAATCAGTTTTTTATGGCCTACCTTCTCCGCCACGCCGTATTCCTGAAGCGCGCGGGCTATAACCTCGGCATTAAACTTGTCGGCTGCCCACGCCGTTAGAACGGACTGCCCTTCGGAGTCCGTTATGACCAGCCAAGCCGGTATTTTGGAATTCTCTATTTCCGGCTGAACCGTATAGAACGTGAGCGAAAAATTCGTCGTAACTATAACCGGCGAATCCGCGCCGGGTTTCCCCACCTCGTAAAGTTTCGGCTCCATCATAAGAGGTTTCTGCGGGTCGGTGTAAATGTTGAGACGCAAAGTAATCATAGCGAGCAGTTCCTCGTATTTTTCCGTTTCAACTATCACCATTCCGGCGTATTTGCAGATAAAGTTTGAAGCCATCGCCATATCTTCTCCCGCAATTCCTATGAGCGGATAACCCAGCGGGCGGAAATTCTTCTTCAAACAC
>JBDRMV010000049.1:0-22934 GCA_043811795.1 bacterium
CGGACGTTCTGGTCGCTGTGGACGGGAAATACGGGACTTTATCGGAAATAGGCATGGCTCTTTCCATAGGAAAAAAAGTTATTTCGCTGAAAACGTCGTGGAATATACCCGGCATCATAAAAGTGCAGACGGCGGAGGAAGCCGTCGGGGAGATAGAGGGATGAAGGCGGTTCTTCAGAGAGTCAGTTCCGGTTCGGTAAAAAATACCGCAACGGACGAGGTCAGGGCAATAGGGAAAGGTCTTGCGGTTCTGCTCGGTTTCTCAAAAACGGACACGGAAGACAAAATAGAATATATGGTTGAAAAGATTTTGAACTTGAGGGTTTTCCCCGGCGGGGAAAATAACTCGGATTTTTCCCTGTCAGTCCGCGACAAAAATTACGAGGTGCTTCTCGTCCCTCAGTTTACGCTCTACGGTCTCACAAAGAAGGGCCGCCGCCCCGACTTTGCGGAAGCGGCGGACTCGGATTCCGCATCTTCTTTATTCGAGAAATTCAGTGAAGTAATTTCAAAGCGTATAAAAATGCAGCAGGGCTGGTTCGGCGCCGCCCAGGAAGTTAACATAGTAAACGAAGGTCCGGTGACGCTAATTGTTGAAAAGTAACCGGCGTTTCTTTCAGCGGCTCTTCGCGGCAATAAAAAAATGGTTATTTCTGGTTCCTTTTATTGTTTTTCTCTGTCTGTACGGGCTGATTTTTTCGAGCAGGGCAAGAATTTATTCGGACAGGAGTTACTATCTCCGCTACCATATTGCGGAGTTTGAAATAAAGGAAAAACTTTCCGGCGAATATAAACTCGTTGTTTTCAGGAAGGATAAACCGGTAAAGGGCATCGGCGACCGCATCGTGTATGATTTTTTGTCCGGCGGGGATAAATCGTCCGCAAAATTTCCCATTCCGTGGAACGCGGAAAAGGGTTTTTATGAGGCGCGGGTTTTTCATCCCGACGGGAAAGAAAGAAGAAGATTTTTGCCGTTGACTTTTGCGGTTACCGGAAGAGAGCCCAGCCCCGTGACCTTTCCGTTAAATGCGGTTACATGGGAGAACACGAAACCGCTGGATAAGGTAAAGATACCGGTTCCAACGGGCGAGGTGAAATCGTGGAAGGGAATTTTTGACTGGATTGAATTTACGGGCGCGAACACTTTGCTTTACCTCGCGGGGCAGACCGCTTTTTACGAGAAGTCGCTGCCGCCTGATTTTCCATGGATAAAAAATAATATGGCGTTTCTGGATAAAATGTGTGATGAGGCGAGAGCCCGAAAAGTCCGCATCGGGGCGTGGATTGCATCGTATATTATCATAGGGGCGAGGGATGCCGGGCTGGGATACAGATACGGGATTGATTACAGCATCCGGGACGATGCGCTGAAAACAAGGCGCGGTATTTCAATAGGGGATGAGAAACGCCTCAGGGACATAATAAAAGCCGCCCGCCGCATAGACGTTTCCGACGTGGATTTTATAGGGCTGGATTACATAAGACCGGTTCAGGGCGGGCTGGAACTTGTCGATGATTTTCTGTCGGAAATGCAGATTAAATTTCCGGAGAACCTCGGGACTAAGGAAGACAGGATGCTCTATCTCGGCAGGGAAATTTACAGGGACAAAAATTATAAACTGATGGATTTGTGGAACTGGTGGCGCGCGCACAAAACGTCGGAAATTATTGAGAGGGTCAGGGAGGAAGTGAAGAGCGACAAACCCCTGTGGATTTTTCTCCTTTCCTGGCAGATGGGCCACCAGCACGGTCAGGACCCCGTGATGTTTCAGGATGCGGGGGCGGATTTCCAGACGGTGATGCTTTACGAATGCGACACGAGGCAGTTCGAACGTCTTATCGGGCAGTGGCGGGAATATAATGCGCGCGGCGTCAATTTTGTCGTCGGGAATCAGGTGGATTTTCCCGTCCATCAGTTCACGGAAGACCCCCCCGCTCCGCAGGAGTTCGGACGGAGAATCAGGGAAGCGAAAAAAGTAATGAAAGCCAAAGGCGTTTTCGTAAACGACCTTTCAAGAGCGTTGTGGGGCAGGAAAGGGCCTTATTCAACAGTCGAATGGCTCACCCCCGTAAAAGAAGAATTCATAAAACAACCCGCGCCCGATAACCCCTAATGCAGCTTTCTGCATCCGCTTGCCAAAAACCGTTCGCTATATCTTCCAATGCCCCTTGCCAAATCACAATTATCGGAGTATAATTAAAACAGCAAAATGATAGTGAAATTATGGAGGTTAAGTATGTTTAAGAAAATTGTTTTTTCGGTCGCTGTTCTTTTTATTTATTTTTCCTTAAACTTAGTTTCCCAATCCATTGCCAGAGAAGGAAACCATTACGGGGAGAGGCAGATGCTCGACGTTGATATTCAATTTTCCGGCTCCGCCGGCACGACGATTACCAATGCCGCGGGTATTTTTTACCATTACTATGGGCGTGTTTTGAAAGAAAACAAAATTTATCCTCCCGAGTATTGGGGAGAATATCCTCTGTATTTCTTCGGCACGAGGGTGCCGATAACTGTGACTGTGAGAAATTCGGGTCCAAGGGCAAAAGCCAAAATCAGGGTCAGGACGGAATGCAACTGTCTTCTCACCGACGGTTCTAACGGAGTTGCTCTGATGTCCCCGCTGGTCATAGATGCGGAAGTCGGAAAAGGGGAAACAAAGACGATTGACTCTTCCTTTGTCTGCGGATATGTAGCGGGCGCCGAATCCGGTCTTGACCGTTTTACGGTTAAGGTCATGCATATGAACAGTGGCGGCGGCCCGGGAAATGAGGAACCCGCTTTGATAATGAGCAAGGAAGGCGTTTTCTGTCCGCCCGACTCCGCCGACTAATAAACACAAACCGCAAACCGTAACCCGCTCCCCGTATCCCGTAAATACTTCTGTATTTCAGATAACTTGTAAGAGGATTATTAAAATGATACAAATAAAATTATGACGACAGTAATCGTAGGGGCGTGCGCGGGGATTCTGTGCACGGTATCGTTCCTTCCGCAGGTTATAAAGATTTACCGGACTAAAAGCGTAAAAGATATTTCACTGCTTACGTTCTGTGTTTTCACGGCGGGGGTGTTCCTCTGGTTTATTTACGGGCTGCTGATTAAGGATATGCCCGTCATTATTACGAATACGCTGATTTTCATTCTGGCTCTCGCGATTGTAGGGATGAAAATCAAGTACAGCAAAACAGTGAACAGGGAAAAAGAGGAAGTGGTAAGATAAAATGAAGATTGATGTTGAATATTTGGAGTTTATGTGGCCGATGAGGCATTTTCTTGTTACGTGCGGGGTCATCGAAGGGAAATCAAATATAATAGCGGTTAGTTTTTGTATCCCTGTGTCAAAAGAGCCGCCGCTTATAGCCTGCGCCGTGGGAAAAGACGCTTATTCACGGCAATTAATAGAAAACACCGGAGAGTTTGTTGTAAATGTCCCTCCGGAGGAATTAAAGCAGAAAATATATTACTGCGGTTTTAATTCTGGCAGTAAAGTGGATAAATTCAAAGAAACGGGATTAACTCCACGTCCGGCGCGCAGAGTAAAAGCTCCTGTCCTCGTTGAGTGCGCGGCTCATATGGAGTGCAGAGTTAAAAATAAAATAGAAACGGGGGATAAAATTCTGTTCATAGGCGAAGTAATAGAGGCGTACGCGGATGAAGATGCCGTGAAGGGGAAGGTTAAATACGCAAAAGGCGGATTCCCGCGCAGGATATACGCTTCAAGGTTTAAAAAAGCATAAGAAACGAGAAGCGCGGGGAACGGATTGCAGGGTACGGGTAATTCGCTTTTATTGACATTTTATTATTTTTTTTGAACAATTATATAAAAAGGCGAAAATCGAAATTTAAATGAAATGGACAGAATAACCCGAGCCGCGATGGCGGGGCCTGCGCTTGAAGAGATTCTAAACGCAGAGAAAGTAGAGATGGGCGAGATTACAAGATGAAAATTTTAACAATGAATTTCGGCAGTTCATCCGTTAAATATCAATTGTTTGAAATCACCGATGAAGAAAAAAAACTGCTGGCAAAAGGGTTAATAGAGCATACCGGCAGCGGCACATATATTGCAACATATCACCCCATAGGTGGAGAGAAAATAAGGGAAGTGATGCAGATTCCTGATACGGCGGCATACCTCAAAATTACCTTAGAAACGCTTACACATGAAAAATACGGGGTAATAAATTCCAAAGAGGAAATAGAAGCGGTCGGGCATAGGATTGCTCACGGCGGTGAACATTTTAAAGAATCTGTTGTAATTACGGAAGAAGTAAAAGAAAAAATTAAAGAATATGCGTCGCTTGTCCCGTTACATCAGATATATGAGCTTCAAGGTATGGAACTTGCGGAGGAACTTTTTCCTCATGCTATCCATACAGCGATTTTTGATACTTCCTTTCATTCGCATATGCCGCCGTATGCGTATATTTACCCCATACCGTATCATTTTTACAAAAGATACGGCATAAGACGGTACGGATTCCACGGCACATCGCATTATTATGTTTCCCTCAGGGCATCCGAGTTATTAAAACGACCCTATGATAAACTTAAAATCATTACCTGCCATTTAGGGAACGGCGTAAGCATGGCTGCAATAAAAAACGGCGTTTCAATAGACACTTCAATGGGTTTTACCTCACTGGAAGGTCTTGTTATGGGGACGCGCTGCGGCGACATTGACCCTGGAATAATTCCGCAAATCATTGCAAGAGAAGGCATCTCCGCGGAGGAATGTTATACTCTGCTTAACAGATACAGCGGCCTGGTAGGTATTTCCGGCATCAGTAACGATATGCGCGATATCGTCGCGGAAATGGAAAAAGGTAATGAAATGGCAAAATTAGCATTTGATATTTATACATATAAAATTCGTAAATACATAGCGGCATACGCGGGAGCAATGGGTGGAGTGGATGTAATAATATTTACTGCCGGCATCGGTGAAAATTCCCCTATTGTAAGAAAAACTTGTTGCGAAGGATTATCCTTTATGGGCGTAATGCTTGACTCTGTAAAAAATGAAAACGTCGTCAATAAAGAAGGAATTATAAGCGATGAGCATTCCCCTGTAAAAGTTTTTTGTATTCCGACAAACGAAGAATTAGTCATGGCAGTCGATACTTACAGGTTGACAAAGCAAAATAGGGCGCATAAGAAAAAAAATAGTTAGGGGACAAGGAGGGAAAAATGTCAGGAATCGTCAGAGGCGGTCTCATCCAGGCGGCCAATGTAATAGCTCCTACTGCTGATACTTCAAAAATGTCAAAACAGGAGATAAAGCGGGAACTGGAAAAAATCAAGCAGGCAATGCTCGAGAAACACAAAAAACTGACCGAAGAAGCAGCGAAAAAAGGCGTACAGGTTCTCTGTTACCAGGAAATTTTCAATTTACCGTATTTTCCCGCGGAACACCACCAGAGGTGGTATGATGTAGCCGAACCTATACCCGGCCCGACGACTGAAGAAGTATCCAAATGGGCGAAAAAACATTCTATGGTTATCATTGCTCCTGTCTATGAGTATGTTATGGACGGCGTATATTATAATTCAGCCGCAGTAATAGATGCGGACGGTAAATTGCTCGGCGCCACCAGAAAGATGCATATTCCCTATGTCCATCCGGGTTTCTATGAAAAGTATTATTTTAAGCCCGGCAATACCGACTATCCCGTATTTCAGACCGCTTATGCAAAGGTTGCTCCATATATTTGTTATGACAGGCATTTTCCCGACGGGGCAAGACTCCTGGGGCTGCACGGAGCAGAAATTATGTTCAATCCTTCCGCCACCACCGAGGGTGTATCAAAATACCTGTGGGAACTGGAACAGCCTGCCCATGCAGTGGCTAACGGATATTTTGTGGGAGCGATTAACAGGGTCGGGACCGAAGAGCCATGGAACACGGGGAAATTTTACGGTTTGTCCTATTTTTGCAGTCCCAAAGGTAAAATTATCGCACAGGGTTCAGGAGACAAGGACGAAGTGGTGGTAGCCGATTTAAATTTAGAAGAAATTTATGAGACAAGAAACGCATGGCAGTTTTACAGAGACAGAAGGCCGGAAACATACGGTGACCTCGCAAAATTGCTCCCGTAAAAATTTGAGGGGGAGAATATAGCTGGCGAAGAAAAAAGAAAAGTGATTTATGGTCTGGACGACAGGCCGAAACCTTTTCTCAAGGCATTCGGGCTTGGTATCCAGCACGTCCTGACGATGTTCGGGGCAACAGTGAGTGTGCCTCTGCTTTTAGGACCGATGATGGGAATGACCAAACCTGAAATTGGACTTCTGGTTACATCCGTGATGCTCTGCAGCGGTATTGCCACCCTGCTTCAGATATACATCGGCTCGCGTCTGCCGATTGTGCAGGGCGTGTCATGGTCATTTCTCGGTCCGTTTCTTGGAATTATTGCCGTGGTCGGCCGGATGGCGGTACAGGAGCAGGTTCCTCCGGGACCTCTTACCATGCAGTACATTGCGGGAGCAATACTTTTAGGGGCTCTTGTTGAAATGTTTGTCGGATGGTCGGGATTAATCGGCAGATTGGAAAAAATATTGACCCCCGTTGTCATCGGCCCCGTAATCATGCTCATCGGTCTCGCTCTTTTTAAATACGGAGCGCCGAAAGCGGGAACCTACTGGCCCGTGTCTATTCTGGTCATCGTCTGTATTTTCCTGTTTTCACAGGTCCTGGCCAGAAAATATACTCTGTTTAGGATTTTTCCTATTTTAGCCGCCATTATTGTGGGCTATTTTGTTTGCGCCGTTTTCAGCGCAACAGGCACGTTTTCTGCAGGACACGCCTGCTACATTGACCTCACACCGGTCAGAGAAGCCGCGTGGCTCAGAATATGGCCAATCTTTGGAAAAGGAGGAATTGTTTTTCCGTGGGGCCTGCCGAAATTCAGCTTTGCATTTTTTCTGTGCGTTTTAGCAGGGTATCTCGCTTCAATGATTGAGTCATTCGGCGATTACCATGCCTGCGCATATATGTCGGGATACGGGGATTATCCGACGCCGAAGATGATTTCCAGAGGAATCGGCTCGGAAGGTCTCGGCTGTTTCTGCACAAGTATTCTGGGCGGTTTCGCTTCCACAAGTTATTCGGAAAACATAGGTCTGATTGGAATAACCAAAGTCGGGTCAAGATACGTGGTTATGCTCGGGGCGCTGTTTCTCATATTTTTAGGAATCTTCGCCAAGTTCGGAGCGCTGGTGGCCACAATTCCCGAACCCATTATCGGAGCTTTGTACTGCGCTCTTTTCGGACTCATTTCGGCAGTGGGAATCCATCAGTTGTCAAAGGCGGATTTAAATTCGGACAGGAACCTGATGATTGCGGGCTTTTCTCTTTTTATGGGTTTGAGTTTACCCGCTTATTTTGAAACGAAGAAAGTGGTTATTGAGTCCGCTGCGTGGCTGGCGGATATTATCAATATCGTGGGCTCAACAGGAATGGCAGTTGCCGCTGTTCTGGGCCTGATTTTGGATAACATAATACCGGGAACTCCGGAAGAAAGAGGAATAAAAAAAGGGGGTTAATTTATGGACTTAATTATTAAAAACGGCAAGATTATAACAGCGGAAAAAACTGTATTGGCGGATATCGGAATTGAAAAAGGAAAAATCGTTAAAATAGGAAAAGATATAAAATCTTCCAGCGCCCGCGTAATTGACGCAAAGGGCAAGTTTGTTATGCCCGGCGGGATTGACATGCATGTTCATCTCAATCTCTTTTTCTGCGGATCCTATTCCGAGAACTGGGACACCGCCACCCAGGCGGCATCCTGCGGCGGCGTGACCACCGTTATTGATTATGCCATCCAGACAAAAGGGAAAACTCTGAGGGAAGCCGTGGAAGCCAGGATGAAGGACGCGAAAGGAAAGGTCGCGATAGATTATTCCCTGCACGGAGGAATCACCGACTGGAACGAAAAGACAAAAGATGAAATGAACTATTACACAAAGAACGGCATCCCGTCATTCAAGATGTTTATGATTTACCGCGCGCAGGGATGGATGGCCGACGACGGAATTTTATTTTCCGCGCTTGAACAGACCGCAAAAACCGGCGCTATGATTATGCTGCACGCGGAAAGCGCGTTCATTCTGGATTTGCTGGTTGAAAGATATCACACGAAAGCGCTGATGAAAAAACACGGCGCCTACTGCCACTCACTTTCCCGCCCCTGTTTTACAGAATACGAAGCAGTTCAACGCGCGGCGATGTGGGCAAAGATTACCGGCGGAAGGGTCTATATTGTTCACACATCCTCTTCGGAGGGCGCGGAAATTGTCGCAAAAGCAAAAAAAGAAGGCGTGCAAATCTGGAATGAGACCTGTCCGCAGTATTTGCTTTTGACAGATGACGTTTATAAAAAAGCAAACGGACATTACTATGCCTGCTGTCCGCAGATGAAAAAGAAACATGACGCCCAGGGGCTTCTCAAGGCGGTGAAGTCGGGAGCGGTCAGCGTTCTTTCAACCGATACCTGCACATTTAATACTAAGCAGAAAAATATGTGGGAAGGTGACTTTACGAAGATTCCATACGGATTGCCGGGCGTTGAAACACTTCTTCCGACGATGTTCACATTTCTCGTGGGAAAAAACAAAATATCTCCGAACAAATTTGTATCGCTGGTAAGTACCAATCCGGCGAAACTTTTCGGACTTTACCCGCAAAAAGGAGACATCAAGGCCGGGAGTGACGCCGATATTGTGATATTTGACCCGAATAAAAAAGTTACAATTGATTATAAAAAGCTTGCCACAAAATGCGACTGGTCGCCTTTTCAGGGAATGAAACTGACCGGCTATCCCGAGACAACGATTTCCCGCGGAGAAATTGTTGCCAGGAACGGCAAATTCGTCGGCAAGAAAGGCCATGGACGGTTTGTCCCCAGGAAACCCGGCGGAGAACTTTAAAAAATAAGGAGAGGAAAATGGCTGAAACAAAAAATCTGACGAAAACCGAGATCAAAGAAATGAGAGAGAAGTTTTTGATGCCGGCATATATGACCTATTTTAAGGAACCTGTACAGATAGTCCGGGGAGAAATGCAGTATGTCTATGATAGTGACGGGAAACGTTATCTGGATGCCTTCAGCGCCGTTGTCACCATTTCTGTGGGGCACTGTCATCCGGATATAGTACCGGAAGTTCAAAAACAGAATGCGACCCTTCAGCATATGACAACTCTCTATTACACTGAATCTTTAGTAAAGTTGGCGGAAGAATTGGCCTCGATAGCTCCGGGGAAATTGCAAAAATCATTTTTTACCAATTCAGGTACAGAGGCAAATGAATTTGCTGCGGTAATCGCAAAAAATTATACAAAAAGATATGAATTTATTGCGCTTCAGCACTCTTTTCACGGCAGAACGTTAATGTCCATGGCTCTTTGCGGTCAGGGTATCTGGCGCAACGCTACTCCTTTTGCTTTTGGAGTGAATCATGCGCCTGCGGCATATTGCTACCGCTGTCCGATGGGGCTGGAATATCCATCCTGTGATATGAGATGCGCCTATCAGGTTGAAGGTATTATTAAGTGCTCTACCGCGGGGAATATAGCGGCAATGTTTGCGGAACCTATTATGGGTTTTGGCGGGGTTATTACTCCACCCAAAGAATATTTTAAAATAATCCATGATATCGTTCATAGATACGGCGGGCTTCTTATATCCGACGAAGTTCAATGTGGTTTCGGCCGTCTGGGAGACAGCTGGTTCGGAATGGAAGACTATGGGGTGGTGCCGGATTTGATGACGATGGCTAAAGGCATGGGTAACGGTATTCCGATAGGAGGCGTTATAACAACTCCTGAAATCGCGGAGTGTCACCGGAATCTGATACATTTTTCAACTTATGGCGGTAATCCTGTTTCTACCACTCAGGCCCGTCTTGTGATAGAGACGATTAAAAAAAGAGAATACAGGAAGAATGTCCAGGTAATCGGCAAACATCTTAAAGAAGGTTTTAAGGAACTCCAGAAAAAACATAAGATCATCGGAGATGTTCGCGGTAAAGGTTTGATGCTTGGAATTGAACTTGTTAAAGATAGAAAGACCAAAGAACCGGCAGCGGCGGAAAACTTGAGGATGATGGAGCTCTGCAAAGATCGCGGGCTTTTTATAGGTAAAGGCGCTATGGCAGGAAATGTCATAAGGATAAAGCCGCCTCTCTGTATTAACAAAGACGATGCGGATTTTATCCTGAAAACGCTGGATGAAACAATGGGAATCGTAGAAAAAGAATTTGGTATTGTTTAAGAGGAGGAAATAAATGAAATACGGTGAATTGAGCAACTTTATTGATGGAAAACCGTCATGTCCTGCCGGTGTAAAAAGGGCGGAACGGGTAAGTCCTGTGGACGGCAGTGTCATTTCAACATTTCCTCTATCAGGGATTGATGAGTTGAATAAGGCCGTTGCTGCTGCGAAGAAGGCGTTCCCTGAGTGGTCATCCAGGACATTAAAGGACCGTGCGCAGGTATTCTACAAGTATTATGAGCTGCTGTCTAAAAATCTGAAGGAATGCGCCCAGATAATGCAGGACGAGATGGGAAAGAATCTCAAAGAGGCGATGCAGGAGACGGCAAAGAGCCTGGAACTTACCGAGTTTGCCTGTTCAATGCCGCAGGTGGCAACAGGCGATTCCGAAAGGGTAAGCGCCGGTGTGCAGAGCCGTGAAGAATTTATCCCGCTTGGAGTTGTTGCCTCAATTATACCATTTAATTTTCCGCATATGGTGCCCCATTGGACGTTCCCGAATGCAATTGTGCTCGGCAATACGATGGTCATAAAACCTTCCCGCGAGGCGCCGTATTGCGCCATAAAAATTGCCGAGATGCTCAAAGAGGCCGGGCTACCCGACGGTGTTTTTAATGTCGTCTGCGGCGGGCGTGAAATAGTCACGGGTATAACCGAACATCCCGATATAAAGGCGGTGTCATTTGTCGGTTCGACACCTGTAATGAAAATTGTATATGAAAAATCCTGCGCCAAATATAAGAGATGCCTGGCGCTCGGGTCAGCCAACAATCATCTGATACTTATGCCGGATGCCCATCCGGACAACTCCGCCGTCAATATTGCCGCCTCATATCTGGGCTGTGCCGGACAGAGATGCATGTCTGCATGTGTTCTGGTGGCAGTCGGCGACTGCGACGAGATAATAGAAAAAATTATAGACGAGTCGAAAAAATTTGTTCCGGGCGACAATATGAGCGCAATAGTAAATGCTGCAGCAAAGATTTCAATCACCGGGTACATTGACCGCGCTGAGAAGGACGGCGCAAAGATTCTCCTGGACGGAAGAAAGGCCGTTGTGCCGAAAGGCCTCGAGAAAGGCTGTTATCTCGGACCTACCGTCATTGAGGCAAAACCCGGTTCCGAAATCGCCGTTGAGGAGAACTTCGGCCCGGTACTGACGGTTGTCCATGCCAAGAGCCTTACCGAAGCGCTTAAAATCGCAAACTCGTCTCCCTACGGCAACGGCGGGTCAATTTTCACGCAGAACGGAAGAGCGGCGGAGGTTTTCTGCGATAATATAGAGGTCGGGATGGTCGGCGTCAATGTCGGCGTGCCTGTGCCGAGAGAGCCGTTCTCATTCGGCGGGTGCAAGGATTCCATCACCGGTACCGGCGACATTACCGGCAAGAGCTCCGTCCGGTTCTGGACAAAAACCAAAAAGATCACATGCAAATGGAATCCCGAGGCAAAGAAAATCAACTGGATGAGTTAATCCGGCTTGACAATTTTTGTGTTTTTTATAAGATAGAAAATGTTGGAGAAAATTAGATGAAACCGAATTTAACACTTGCTCAGGCTTTTGCAGAGGCACAAAGATGCTTGTTGTGCCATGATGCTCCCTGCTCAAAAGAATGTCCTGCCAACACTGACCCCGGAACTTTTATCAGAAAACTGCACCTTAGAAACATCAAGGGCGCGATAAGAACTATAAAAGAAAATAATATCTTGGGCGGAGTGTGCGGCGCGGTCTGTCCGACTGAAAAGACCTGCCAGAAAGCATGCAGCGCAACTGAGATTGACAGGCCGGTTGAAATTGGAAAATTACAGAGATTTTTAATTGAATACGGCTGGGAAACAGGATTTAACCCTCTTAAAAACACTGCCGGCAAAAAAACGGAAGTTGCAATAATCGGCTCAGGGCCTGCGGGATTATCCTGCGCTGCTGAACTGGCTAAAGCAGGAATTAATGTAACAATTTTTGAAAAAAAAGAAAAACCCGGTGGTGTGCTGCGATATGGTATTCCCGAATTCAGATTGAGTTCTAAATTTCTTGACAGGGAAATTGAAGATATCAGGATGCTCGGTGTTAAAATTAAATGCAATTCAAAAATAGGGGCTAACGGTGTCAATAATCTTAAGAAAAAAGGATTTAAAGCGGTCTTTATAGCAACAGGTTTATGGAATCCGTATAAAATTAAGATGCCGGGTTCCGGTTTAAAAAATGTAATAACCGCCACGGAATTTTTAGAGTCCATCCGTACCAGCGATAGAAAAAAAATAATTTCAATGGTTAAGAATAAAAATATTGCCATAATCGGCGGCGGTTCGGTAGCGATGGATGCGGCGAACTCCTGTAAAGAACTCGGTTCAAGAAAAGTGTATTGCCTTTGTCTGGAAAGTCCGGCGGAAATACCTGCTTCAAAAGATGACCTTGAAACGGCAAGAGATAATTTTGTTATCATTAAACCGCAGTGTCAGGTAAAGGAAATCATCGGAAACGGAGGTTCTGTTGCGGGAATTAAGGGAACTGAAACCGAATGGGTCAAACCGAATTTATTTATTCCGTCAAATGCCAGAGAAGTACCGGGGACAGAATTTAATTTGAAAGTTAAAGCAGTTATTATGGCTATCGGCTCCGGAGCCGACCCTGAAATTAAAAATTTGTGTCCGGGAATTAAATATAAAAGCAATAAACTGATAGATGTAAAAAAAGACGGGGTCTCCACCGCAGATAAAAATATTTTTGCCGGCGGGGATATTGTAAGAGGGCCGGGTCTTGTCGCGGAAGCGGTTCAGGACGGAAAAGAAGCGGCAAAAAAAATAATCAAATGTCTAAATTAAAAGATTTAAGTATCCGAATGTGCGGGGTTAAGTTCCCCACGCCATTTTTATTATCTTCTTCACCTGTTTCCAATACTGCGGAAATGATTGCAAGAGCATTTGAGCATGGGTTTGGAGGCGTTGCATATAAGACGCTTGTTATTGATAAGACAAAAATTATACATCCGTCTCCGAGAATGGCAAAATATAATTATGGAAGTAAAAAATTAGTCGGTCTTCAAAATGTTGAACAGACAACCGACAGGCCCCTTAAAGATAATTTACTGGATATTAAATATCTAAAAAAACACTGGCCAAAACATCCTGTTGTAACAAGTATTATGGGTTTTTCAGAGGAGGAATGGGTTGAACTTGCAAAAAGGTCTGAAGATGTAGGTTCGGATATGCTCGAACTTAACTTTTCCTGTCCCCATATGACTGTTGAAGGTTCGGGAATGAAGGTCGGCCAGGCGTTTGACCTTGTGGAAAAATTCACTGCCGCGGCAAGAAAAGTTGTTAAAATACCCATTCTCGCAAAAATGACTCCCAACATTACTGATATAACCGAACCGGCATTGTTTGCTAAAAAAGGCGGCGCGGACGGTATCACTGCTATTAACACAGTCAGGGGTCTTACAGAAATTGGTCTTGATGATTATGTTCCTAAACCCAATGTCTTTGGAAAAGGAGCAATAAGCGGTTTTTCAGGACCCGCAGTAAAACCTATCGGTTTGAGGTTTATTGCGGATATGGCTCAGTGCAAAGAATTGAATTTACCTCTCGCGGGATGCGGGGGAATAGAGACATGGATTGACGCCGTTGAATATTTATTATGCGGGGCTTCAATTCTGCAGCTTACAACAGGAGTAATACATTACGGTCATAGAATTGTTGAGGATATGTGCGAAGGTCTTTCTGATTTCATGACAGAAAAAGGGTACGAGCACGTCAGCGACATTATTGGAAAGGCGTTGCCCAATATTCATCCAACTGATGCTTTTGATTTAAAGCGGCAGGGGATTGCGGAATATAATCTGGACAAGTGCATCGGCTGTGGTCAATGTTATATCGTCTGCCAGGATGCGGGCGGTCAATGTCTTGAATGGGATGGTGAAAAACGAAGGCCTGTTCAGGACAAAGAAAAATGTGTAAGTTGCATGATATGTTCTTTTATCTGTCCTGTCTCCGACCCTCCAATGATTACATACAAAGAAGTAAAAAATAAAAAACCGGTTCTGCCCGAAGTTTCAAAAATTTAACTGCGGGTAGTAATTCGTAATCAGTAATTTGGGTCAGCAGAAAAACAAAATTTTTCATAAAATTTTAAAAACCATGTTAGTTTTCTGTTTTTCTCTCGCTTAATTTTTGTTATCTTTCAAATTCTTTTCACCATCGTGCTTAAATTCATTGTCCCCTTGACGATTGAGCTTTTTCGGACTATACTTGTTGTATATTTACTTACGCAGATTTACGTGTTCAGCGATTAAAAGAAATTAGGAAAAGTGTTTTTTAAGGAGGTGCGCATGAAGATGTTTGGCGTGGCTGTTACGCTGTTTTTTCTTACCTCTATCTCCTGCGCGGAGATCGGGAAAGTGAAAGTCAGCGGTTCGCTGGAGGTTCAGAAAGTATCTCTGAACAACTCTACGGACTATGCGGACTACGACAAAGGCGCGAATGACGACGCCGTGAGTGAGACGAGAAGCCGCCTGCTTCTGGGTCTGGAAGCGCCCGTTTCCGAGGGTGTTGCCGGAAAAATCCTTTTGAGCAAGAACAACAGAAAGTATGGAACCGGTGAAGAGAGTGTCGGTTCAACACAATGGCAGATTAACATCAAAAACGCCTATCTTGTGCTCGACGATTTTCTTGACATTTTTAAAGTGACTCTCGGAAGGCAGTTTATCGGCGAGAAGGGAGACCTTGCGCTCTATTACGGCCCGACACAGGACGACAACCTTTCTATCACTGCTGTTGACGGCGCGACGGCGGAAACGACTTTGGGCTCCATAGATGCGAGTTTTATTAGCGGTAAACTTACGGAGTCAAATGCAACTCCGAGTCAGGACGTTGATTTGTCCGGCGTTATTCTGAAAAGCGGTAAACTTCTGAGCGGTGTTGAACTCGGCGCTTACGCTTATCAGAAAATTGACCGAACCAATCTACAGTTTAACAGGGACGACCTTAGAATTTACGGCATCAAAGCGCAGGCGGGTATTCCGCAGGTCGAAGGGCTGAATACCAAACTGGAATACGCTATGAACGCCGGCGCGGACAATAATGCGGACCAGAAACACAGCGGGAACGCTTTGATTGTCGGCGTTTCGTACGAGGGCGTTAACGTCGGCGGGCCTCTTAAGGTTTCGGCGGATTACGCTGCGGGTTCCGGCGATAAAACGTCCGCGGACAAGAACGAGGATTTCAAATCCGTCAGTTCGGACCTCCGCTACGGTGAAATCTGGGCGAATTCACTCGGAAACGTCGGCATCACGGACAGGAACATCATAAAAGTCGGCGTCGGTTATGAGCCCGATTTCAGTAATCGTCTTTCCGCTTCGCTGGATTATTTAACATTTACGGAAAGCGAAGTCGCCTCCGGCGCGAATGACGACTGGGGTTCTGAAATTGACCTCAGGGTGAAATGGCAGCAGTCGGAGAATGTGGCTCTTGAAGTTGTTGCGGCGCAGCTTCAGCCGGGCGACGCGATGACGGGCGGCGGGACCAATCCGAACGACCCCATCGCAAAGATTGCGGCCAACCTGAAGGTTTCGTTTTAATTCATCCGTGACATTTTGGGGGGAAGGGATATTATCTCTTCCCCCCTTTTTTTGATTACGTCCCTTTGACTTAAATTCCGGGTTTATCTATAATCAACCCTGAAAAAAGCGGAGGAAACATGCCTGAAATTTTTATAATAGACGTCACGAACAGGGACGGCGTACAGACGGCCAGCCTGGGTTTGGCCAAACTTGAAAAAACGATATTGAACATCTATCTCAATAAAATGGGTATTTTCCAGTCCGAATTCGGGTTTCCTTTTACGAACCATGAAGTGGGTTATCTGAATGCCAATCTGCGTCTTGTTGAGATGGGCGTTCTGAAACCCATACGGCTGTCGGGGTGGATGAGGGCGCTTCCGCAGGACATTGAACTTTCTTTTTCAAACGTTCCGGGGATGAAAACCGTAAATGTTTCGATTTCAACTTCAAAACAGATGATTGAAAAAAAGTTCGGCGGGAAATTCAAGGAGAAAGACATAATAAAAATGACGGTGAAAAGCGTGAAAAAGGCAAAATTGCTCGGCGCCGAGTCGGTCGGCGTCAATGCCGAGGACGCATCCCGGACAGAGTTGTCTTTTTTGAAGGTCTTTTCCCTTGCTGCGAAGGAAGCAGGCGCCGACAGAATAAGGTATTGCGACACGCTGGGCTTTGACGACCCGTTCTCCATTTATGAGAGGGTTTATTCCCTCGCGAAGGCAGCCGGAATCCCGATCGAACTGCACTGTCATAATGACCTGGGTCTCGCTGTCGCAAATTCCGTCGCAGGAGCAAAGGCGGCGGTTGACGCCGGCGTTGATGCGTATATCAACACGACGGTGAACGGGATGGGCGAAAGGGCGGGCAACGCCGACCTGGTTTCGGTTATTCTTGCCCTGAAGAAGTCGTCGGGCTTTTCAGGCAAATACGTTCTTGACAAAAAAATTGATTTGAAATGCGCGTGGGAAACGGCGAAGTACGCGTCTTACTGTTTCAGGGTGCCGATTCCGATAAACCAGCCGGGTGTCGGGCAGAACGCTTTTGCGCACGAGTCGGGCATACACGCCGACGGGGCGCTGAAGGACAGAAGGAATTACGAACTTTACGATTTTGAAGAACTCGGGCGCGGAGAACCGCATTTTATTGAAACGGGTAGACAGATTGTCGTCGGAGAATATTCCGGAATAAAGGGGTTCAGGAATGTTTATGACAAGATAGAAGTCGGGTTTAAGAACTCAGAAGAGGCAAAGAAAATTCTTGAACTTGTCAGGTATGCGAACGTTCACACGCAGAAGCCGCTCGTCGAAGCCGAACTGCGTTTCATCGCAAAATATCCCGATGTCGCCCGCGAAATTCTGACTTCCATTCCGAAATAGTAAAATGGTAAATCCGTCGGACAAAATCAAAAACCTGCCGCCTTATTTATTCGGCGTGATAGATGTTCTGAAAGCGGGGGCTTTCGCCAAAAAACTTGACGTGATAGACCTCGCTATGGGAAATCCCGACCTTCCCACTCCGCCGGCCGTCGTCGAGCGGCTGGTTGATACCGTGACGAATCACCCTCGCACGCACAGGTATCCGCAGGCGAAAGGAATGCCGAAGTTCAGAAAAGCCGTCGCAATCTGGTATAAAAAGCGTTTCGGCGTAACGCTTGCGCCGGAAACGGAAGCGGTGGCGTTGATCGGCTCAAAGGAAGGTCTTGCCCACCTCTGTCAGGCGTATCTTAACCCGGGGGACGTCGTTCTCGTGCCGAACCCCTGCTACCCCGTGCATTATAACAGCGTGATTCTCGCCGGTGGCGTTGTTCATTCAATGCCGCTCCTCCCCGAAAACGGTTTTCTGCCCGTCCTGACGGACATTCCCGAAAAAGTCCGCCGTCTGGCAAAGATTATGCTTCTGAATTATCCGAACAATCCGACGGGCGCTGTCATTGAGGATGTGAAATTTCTTGAGGAAGTCGTAAGGTTCGCAAAAAAATACGAAATTATCGTCGTTTATGACAACGCTTACTCGGAGGTGACTTTTTCGGGATATTCGGCGCCTTCGTTTCTCGAGATAAAAGGCGCTAAAGATGTGGGCGTTGAGTTCGGCTCGTTTTCCAAAACGTATAATATGGCGGGCTGGCGGCTCGGCTGGGCTGTGGGAAACAGCGAAGTCCTTTCTGTTCTCGCTAAATACAAAAGTTATGTCGATTACGGCGTCCCGACCTTTATTCAGCTTTCGGGCGTCCGCGCTCTGGAAACCGGGAGAAGCGAAATTGAAAGGACTCTTGCGGAATACGAAAAAAGATTTGATTTTTTTACGAAAAAACTGAATTCGCTCGGCTGGGACGCAAAAAAACCGAAAGCGACGATGTACCTGTGGACAAAAATTCCGCACCCCTACGAAAATATGCCTTCTCTTGAATTTGCGGAACTTTTGATAGAAACCACGGGGATAGCCGTTACGCCTGGGGCGGGTTTCGGAACCTATGGCGAGGGTTTTGTAAGGATGGCTATGGTTACTCACTTCAAAAGATTTCACGACGCTTTTCTGCGGCTCCGGAAGTTCCTGAAAGTTCCCGCCCGCTCTCTGCCTGAGTATTCGGAAGTAAAAAAGAATGTGAGGCAAAAAAAATGCAGAAAAAAATAATAAACATAGGTATGGCCGGTTACGGCACCGTCGGTAAGGGCGTTTCCCGCATCATTCAGGAAAAGAATGATTTGCTCTCGGAAAAGGTCGGCGCCAGATTGCGCCTGAAAAGAATTTGCGACAAGAGTTTCAAAACCGTCAACGCCGCGGGTATTTACACAAAAAAGATAGAGGATATTTTCAACGACCCCGAAATAGATATTTTTGTCGAACTTATAGGCGGTTACCAGCCGGCAAAGAGATTTATCCTGCTTGCCCTTGATAAGAAGATGTCTGTTGTAACGGCAAACAAAGATGTTCTTTCTCACGATTTTGCGGAAATTCTGAAGCATGCAAAAAGAAACAGGAGAAGAATTTATTTCGAAGCGAGCGTCGGCGGAGGGATACCGATAATTGCCGCGCTCAACGAGGGCCTTTGCGCCAACAAGGTCTCCGGCATCACCGCTATTCTGAACGGCACCACGAATTTTATTCTGACGGAAATGTCGCAGAAAAAAGAAACGTTCAAGAGGGCATTGCGGAAAGCGCAGAAATCGGGTTTTGCCGAAAGCGACCCCACCCGTGACATCGCCGGTTTTGACTCCGCTTCAAAACTTGCGATACTGTCTTCAATGGTTTTCGGAACGCACGTTCGCCCGGAGGACATCTTTACCCGCGGCATAGAGACCGTCGAGCAGATAGATTTGTCTTTTGCCGGCGAGTTCGGTTATGCGATGAAACTGTTTGCCGTAATGAAAACCTGCAGGGAGACCGGTGGAAACGTTTATCTTCAGGTTGCGCCCGCTTTTGTAAGAGATGGCCATCCGCTCGCGAGCGTAAACGGGGAGTACAACGCCATTTACATAAACACCGACGCCGCCGGCGATATGATGTTTTACGGCAAAGGAGCGGGGTCTCTTCCCGCGGCCTCCGCCGTCGTCAGCGATATTGTTTACACGGCAAGACACATTCTTGAGCGCAGCGCCCGGCACATACCTTTTCTGGAACTGAAAAAAACAAAACTGAACATTGCGGACGTCAATGATATTGAGTCCTGTTATTATATCAGGCTCACGACCGTTGACAAGCCGGGTGTTCTTGCGCGGATTTCAAACATTCTCGCCGATTACAGGATATCCATTGATTCCGTTATACAGAAAGAGGGCTCGAGTCCTTCTGCGGTGCCGATTGTCATGCTCACGCACAGGGCGAAAATGGGGAATATCGTGTCTGCGCTGACGGCGATAGACAGTTTGAAGATAATAAGAAAGAAAACCGTGTTTTACGAAATTCTTGAAATATAACCCCCGTTATAAATTCACAAATTAAAATAGTTGTATGATAAAAACATTACGAAGAGGGGAATTATGGCTTTGCCCGGTTTAAATCGAATAGAGGAGACAATTGGGCATTTATCTCGAAAAGAGCAGTTGTGGTTAATTGAGAAGATAGCGCATTATCTTCGGAAAGATCCGGTGAAAAGTGATATGCGGAAACATCGCATCTTTAAAAACCAACTTGCGGTAATGGCATCTGATCCTGATATTCAAACCGAGTTGTAAAAAAAATGAAAAAAAATGAAGGACGTCCCCATTCTCCCATTCTCCATTCTCATATTCTCAAGAATAAAAACATTAAAACAAATTGCTGATGCGCTCAAAGTTAAAATGGATGACTTAATGAAGTCGGGAATATGAAAAATCAGAAAATAGAGGTACAGGGCAAAGAAATAACAATTATAAACAGGGAACAAAAAGATTACATTTCATTGACGGATATTGCAAAATATCGAAATGAAGCTGAGCCGTTTTCAATTATCAATAACTGGATGCGCAGCAGAAGCACAATAGAGTTTCTGGGCTTATGGGAAAAACTGAGCAATCCGGATTTTAAACCTATCGAATTCGAGAGGTTTAGAAATGAAGCAGGCAGTAATTATTTTGTGCTTTCTCCTAAAAGATGGATTGAATCAACGAACGCAATCGGAATTATTTCCAAGTCCGGCAGGTATGGGGGCACGTTTGCCCATAAAGACGTTGCATTTGAATTTGCCTCCTGGATTTCTTCGGAGTTCAAACTTTATCTCATCATAGAGTTTCAAAGGCTTAAAGACGAAGAAAACAAACGGCTTAGTATGGAATGGAATTTACAGCGGACGATTTCTAAAATAAACTATCGAATCCATACCGATGCTATTAAGAATAATCTTATACCGCCGGAGCTGAATAAAAAACAGACTCAGTTCATTTATGCCGATGAAGCAGATATTTTAAACATGGCTTTATTTGGTATGACTGCTAAGGGTTGGCGGGAGGCTAATGTTGATCTGCCGGGTAATATACGTGATTATGCAACTCTTGAACAACTGGTGGTTCTATCTAATCTTGAAAGCATTCATTCCGTTTTGATTCATCAGGGAATGGAACAAAGTGTTCGGCTTATGCAACTGAACAAAATAGCTATTACCCAGATGAAATCACTGGTTAGTAATAAAAATATCAAGCGATTGAAAGGGAAAAAATGAAAGGGAAAAAATGAAGGACGTCCCCATTCTTCCCCTTCCATTCTTCCCCATTCTTCCCATTCTTCCATTCTTCCAGGAAAAATTGTTTTCTCGGGCAATGCGGATTGTGACTCCGATAGGGAAATTGAAAAAATGGCGAATAGAATTGTAGAAAAAATAAAGGGAAAGTTTTAAAGAGAAGATTTGCGGAATTAAAAGGAGATTTTAGTATGGGGAAAGGTGTAATTGCAAGATACGGGAAATATCTTCCGGTAACGGATAAAACGCCGGTCATTACTCTTCAGGAGGGCTCAACGCCTCTTTTGAGAGCGGGCGGCATCGAGGAGAGATTCAATTTTCCTTTTCAGTTGTATCTGAAATACGAGGGTTTGAATCCGACGGGTTCTTTCAAGGACAGGGGAATGACCGTCGCTGTTTCCAAGGCGGCGGAGAAGGAATGCAAGTACGTTATCTGCGCTTCGACGGGCAACACTTCCGCCTCGGCCGCAGCGTATGCGGCGAAAGCCGGAATGAAGGCTCTTGTCGTTATTCCGGAAGGGGCTATTGCGCTCGGAAAACTTTCGCAGGCGATGATTCACGGAGCGACGGTCGTGGCGATAAAGGGTAATTTTGACGATGCGCTGAAAATCGTAAGAGAAATCTGCGGGAAGTTTCCCGTAGAACTTGTAAATTCGCTCAACCCGAACAGAATTGAGGGGCAGAAAACCGCCTCGTTTGAGATTGTCGATTCTCTCGGGCGCGCTCCCGATTTTCACGCTCTTCCGGTCGGGAACGCCGGAAACATCACCGCCTACTGGAAGGGCTACAAGGAGTACACAGCCGTCCGGCCGGTTATGATGGGTTTTCAGGCGGCGAAAGCCGCGCCGATTGTTGACGGGCACCCGATAAAAAACCCCGAGACGATTGCAACGGCCATAAAGATAGGGAATCCCGCTTCATGGAAGCAAGCCGAGTCCGCCCGCGACGAATCGGGAGGCATAATCGATAAAGTTACGGACGAGGAAATCATTTCGGCTTACAAAGCCCTTGCTGAAATCGAAGGGATTTTCGTGGAACCCGCCTCCGCCGCAACCGTGGCGGGCCTGATAAAATACAATAAAAAAGGTTATTTCAAAAACGCGACAAAGGAAACAATTGTTACGGGAACTTTAACGGGGCACGGCCTGAAGGATCCCGACAGAGCGGTCGCGACGTGTTCCAAACCGGAGGTCGTTCCCGCGGACGCCGATTCTGTCAGCCAGGCGCTGAACCTCAAATAATATAATGCCTGCTGTTTTGGGGCAGCATTTTCTTACCGACGGCAATATCATAAAAAAGATTATTTCACTCGTCCCGGAAAACCGGAACATTCTTGAAATAGGCCCGGGAAGAGGCGCTTTAACCGGCCGGCTTGCCGAAATATCAGGGGAAGTGGTTTGCGTCGAAAAAGACAAACTTTTGGCGGAAACGCTTAAAAAAAAATACGGCGGCGGAAAAATAAAAATAATCAACGCCGACATCCTGAAAACAGGGCCGGAGGTAATTAAACGCGCCGCCTGTTCCGGCGGCCCTTTTTTTATCGTCAGCAATCTTCCTTTTTCAATCACCACGGACATAATGTTCTGGCTTCTTTCGGTGCCGTCGTGGGAAAAATGTCTTTTAACCATTCAGAAGGATGCCGCGGACAGGTTACTCTCGGAAACGGGAGATTCCCTGTACGGCAGGACGTCCGTTACGGTGTCGGCTTTTTTTGCGCCGGAAAGAAAGTTTAATATACGGAGAGAGTGCTTTCAGCCGCCTCCGTCGGTTGATGCGAGCGTCATTCTGCTGACGAACGGGAATTCCGGAACAGACGCGAATGACTGGAAAAAATTTATGAATTCCTGCTTTTTTTCAAAAAGAAAATTTCTGTTCTCCAACCTGAAACGCGCAGGGTATAAAAATCCGGCGGGTCTGTTCGAAAAATTTTCCATCGGCAGAAATTTGAGGCC
>JBDRMV010000050.1:0-4419 GCA_043811795.1 bacterium
CCTCCGACAGCGGCGGTCGTGATCGACTTCTGGGGGTTCCACTCGTTTCTGATAAAAGCATTATGGCGTCAAAAAATACCCGTTTTTTACTATATTTCACCGCAGATATGGGCGAGCAGGTTCGGAAGAATTAAAAAAATAAAAAAATTCGTAAAGAAGGTGTTCGTTATTTATCCGTTTGAGGAAAAAATTTACAGGAAATTCGGAGTGCCAGCGGAGTTCCTTGGCAACCCTGTCGCCGAATTGATTCCGGAAGCGCAGTATAATCCCGATTCACGGGACATAGGAATCCTGCCGGGGTCGCGGAAAGATGAAATTAAAAGACACCTGCCCCTTTTGATAAAAGTTACGGAAGAGATGAATAAAATTTCATCTTTCAGGTATAAGTGTTTCAAACCGCTAATCGCCGCCCGAAACCTTTACAAAAATCTCCCGGGAGACTGGGAAATCGTGGAAGAAAGCGACTACTCAAACAGAAAGAACCTGAAATTCGCAATAAGTTCCTCGGGCACCGCAACGCTCGAAAACGCTCTTCTCGGCATTCCTATGGTTATAATTTATAAAACTTCGGCTCTTTCATACGC
Organism: bacterium; assembly: GCA_043811795.1. Classification (GTDB taxonomy): domain Bacteria; phylum CG03; class CG03; order CG03; family CG03; genus JBDRMV01. The sequence goes on from JBDRMV010000050.1 coordinate 585, forward strand.
TCTCGGGAAAAAACTTATAAAGACAAAGTTTATCGGCCTGCCTAACATTCTATCGGGGGAATTGCTGTCTCCCGAATTCGTACAGGAGGAAGCAAGATGCGAAAAAATTCTGCCGGTAATTAAAGATTTGCTGCGAAAAGATAAACTCCTTGTAACAAGCCATGCCCTGCTTAAAATAAGGGCATCCATCGAAAGGCATAACATAGAAGAAAACATTTTCAAAACAATCAGCGGGGACAAATCGAGAAGAGGTAAAATTGAACGAAATTCTGTAATAGGAACCGTCCCCATTATCCAATGAAATCAAAAGAGGTCTTCAAACGGCTGATAAAATTTCTTAAACCGTATAAAATCAGATTCGCAGAGGCGATGTTAAGCATGGTGGTCGTAGCTGCTCTGACGAGCGGACGCGTCTATCTCCTGAAACCGGGGCTCGACAAACTGATTGAAACCCGCGACATGAATCTTTTGAAACTCTTTGTCGCCGTCATACTTCTTATCACGGTTCTTCACGCCGTCTTTTCCTACATCCAGAATTATATCCTCGCCTACATCGGTCAGCACGTCGTCATTGACCTGCGAAACGAAACATACGCCCACACGCAGAGATTATCCCTCGCCTATTTTCTAACAAGACCGACGGGAGCAATCCTCTCCCGCCTGACAAACGACATAATGTACATTCAGGGCGCCATCACGTCCGTTCCCTCCAAAATCATAAAAGACGGACTGAGTTCTCTGTTTATACTCGGGCTCTTATTTTACCTCAACTGGAAATGGACTCTGGCATCGCTTATTTTTTTCCCGTTTATCGTTTACCCCATCGGAGTTTTTGCGAGGAAAATGAGAACGACGGCTTTGAAAACACAGGAGAAAATGGCCGAAATTTATTCTCTTATTACGGAGAAAATAAGCGGAATAAAAGTTACGAAGGCGTTCGCCCAGGAAATTTCGGAAATCGACGCTATGAAAAAAGTAAACACCGATTATTTCAACGTGATTATGAAACTCCTGAGAGCAATGGCTCTTCAAAGGCCCGTGATGGAAATCATTACCTATTTTATTTCCACAATGCTGGCCGCTTACGTCGTTTACTCAATATTTCAGCAAACGGTATCGGTCGGCAGCGCCCTGGCTTTCCTCGCCGCCCTGATGAGTTTCTATTCTCCGATAAAAAATATCGCCGACCTGAACAAGGATATACAGACCTCTGCTTCCGCCGCAGAAAGAATCTTTTCGGTAATCGACACGGAAACAGAAGTGGCGGAAAAGCCGGATGCCGCGGAATTTACGGGGATAGAGAAAAACATCCGTTTCGAGAACGTCTCTTTCTCGTACAGCCTGAAGGAAGGCAGCAAAATAGCAATCAGGGACATTTCGATGAAAGTAAAAAAAGGAGAGATTTTTGCTCTTGTCGGCCCTTCCGGAGGCGGGAAAACGACAATCGCCAATCTCATACCGAGATTCTTCGACCCGACCGGCGGGCGAATCACGGTGGACAGCGTTGACATCAGAAACTTTAAGATACCGACGCTGCGAAAAAAAATAGGAATCGTTTCCCAGGATGTTATGCTTTTCCGCGATACGGTAAGGAACAACATCGCATACGGCTATAAAACCGCTTCCGCCGCCGAAGTGTCAAATGCGGCAAAACTTGCAAATGCAGACGAATTCATAAACAAACTCCCCTGCGGATACGACACCGTAATCGGCGAAAGAGGGGCAACTCTCTCGGGGGGGCAGGCGCAGAGAATCTGCATTGCGCGGGCCATAATCGGCAATCCGCCCATCCTTATTCTTGACGAGGCGACGTCTTCTCTCGACACCGAATCGGAGCAGATAATACAGGAGGCATTCAAAGCAATTCAACTCGGCAGAACCACCGTCGTCATAGCCCACCGTCTTTCAACCGTGAGGCGGGCAGACCGCATCGTCGTGATATCATCCGGCAGAATCGTGGAGGAAGGGCAGCATGTGGATTTAATCGCCCTGAACGGTTTCTACAAGCGCCTCTACGACCTGCAGTTTAAAGGATAATGCGGAACATCTTCACACCGCCGTCGGTACTTCAGTGCACGGAAGATGAATTAAACGAAATCCTGCGGACGGGAGGAAAAACCTGTCTCCTGATAGGTCCCGAACGGATTTTTGAAAATCACGCCGGAATCTTTAAAAAGGCGTTCGGAAGAATTACAAAAATTTACGCGGGCTTTAACGGGGAGTGCTGCGACAGCGAAATAGAAAGAATCATTAAAACATCGAACCCGCACAGGATTGATTTCATTGCGGCTTTCGGCGGGGGCAAAGCGATTGATGCGGCAAAAAGCGCGGCGGCAAAAACAAAGTTACCTTTAACCGTAATCCCCACGTCCGCCTCATCCTGCGCCGCTTTTACATCACACAGCGTAATATACAGCGGCGAAGGCCGGTTCCTCCGGGAAGACAAGCACTTTAAATGCCCCGACCAGCTCATTCTTGTCCGGGAAATTTTAACGGACCAGCCGAAAAGATTTCTCGCTGGCGGTATGGCCGACGCGGCAGCAAAATATTACGAGTCAACCTTCGGAGGAAAAAAAGAAACCGGCATTTTTTACGAGTTTTCAAAGGAAATTCTTAAAAACATTTTTACGGAAGGCCCGCGCGTCCTTGATAACTATAAAAAAAACGACGTACTCAAAATAAGCGAAATGAACATCCTGCACACGGGCATTATTTCGGCTTTCGGCGGGAAACAGTTCCGTTCTTCCCTCGCCCACGCGATTGCGAACGGCTTCACGCAGATAACGCCCGAAAAACCCCGCCTTAGAAACGTTCTTCACGGGGAACTCGTGGGAATCGGGATTTTAACCGCACTTTTTCTTCTCAAGAGAACCGACGAACTCATCTCGCTCAGGGATTTGTTCTTCAGAATGAACATTTTCGGCGCCTTCAGCGAATGCGGAGAAATAGAGGATGCCCTGCTCGAGAAGGTCTCTCAATTCGCGGTTAAATCGGAACCCCTTTTTGAGAAACATAAAATTGATGCCGTTGATATTAAAGGCGCCGTGAAAGCGCTGAGATTGTAACAAAACCCGCCTAACATGCGTCTAAATAAATGGAAGAAGAAAAATTAGTTGAGAAACTTAAAAACAAAGATGAAGAAGCATTTAGAATTTTTATGGAGCAGTATAAGGGAATTGTTTACAACATTATTTATTCCGTTGCCGGCAATTCAGGCGATTCGGACGACATCGCGCAGAATGTTTTTATCACCGTCTTCAGGAAGATACACAAATTCAGGGGAAAATCGGCTCTTTCAACCTGGCTTTACCGCATCACCGTCAACAAATGCAAAGATTATTTCAGAAAAAGAAAACCGACATCGGAATTGAGCGAAAATATGCCGGCTCTGCACAACGGAAAAGGAACGGAAACCGAACGGGCAGTTAATGAAAACCTTGCGAAAGCGCTGCTGGCCGGACTGCCTGTGAAATACCGTATGCCGGTCGTTATGCGCCTTGAGGGTTTCTCCTACGGAGAAATTGCGGCAACTCTCAAAATTTCGCTCGAAAAAGTAAAGATAATGATTTTCAGGGCGAAGGAAAAAATGAGGGAGACGTTAAAAAAGCATGAAGTGTAAAAAAAATTTAAAAAACCTTTCCGCTTACGCCTTCGGCGAACTTGAACAGGTGTCCGCGGTCGTAGAAATAAAGGAGCATCTGAAAGAATGTTCAACCTGCCGCAGAAATCTGGCGGAATACAAAAAATTGGAGGAAATTCTCAATGCCAGAGGAAAAGCCGCCCCTCTCTTAAATTTTGAAGACAGAGTCCTCTCAAAACTTAAACCCCTTAACTC
>JBDRMV010000051.1:0-3570 GCA_043811795.1 bacterium
AGTTTAAAACCGCCGTAACCCCAGTTGGAGGAACCGACCACGACGCTGTCGTCAACAACCGTTAATTTGGCGTGAGTGATAATTCCCGGCGTTTCGTAAGAAACGTCTATGAGATTCTCCTCAAAATATTCTTTGGCCGTATCCGTCAATTTATTAAGAAATTCATTGTAATCGCTCGTTTCAAAAACGACCTGTGTCCGAACGCCCCTTTTGTTCGCTCTTATCAGGGATTCGGCGACCTTCATCACGATGTTGTCGGGGTCATCCGGATATAATTTTATCCCGTATATTATCAGGCATATCCTTTCGCTGGCGCTATCAAACAGCGCGCACAGTTCCTCGCCGAAAAAACCCGTTTCAATGGTCGTAATGCCGCCTGACGTCACGGGTTCCGGCATGGGCGTTTCATTCCATACCGAGAGGAAATAATCCTCAAACCATTCCGCTATTACCCTGTCTTCTATCAGGACATTCGTTTCGTTGTTCTTGTTTATTGACATAAAACTTAAATTCGTGGAGCCGACAAGAACTTTTTCGGCGTCGGTTACGACGAATTTTGAGTGGGAGAAAACCTCACCGCTGTCCAGTTTTGCCTCGGCGCCAAGACGGCGCAGTTTCCCCACGGACTCTTTGTTATATTGGACGCTGTCTTCAAAAATACACTTCACGTCAACACCCCTGTCAACAGCTTCGTTTAAGATATACAGCAGGGGGCTCGTGACTTCGTCCACATGGAAATAAAGATGGCTGATGTAAATGCTCTCTTTCGCATCCTCTAACATTTTCTTAAGCGCCGGGAGATATTTTCTGTTGGAGCAGGGATTGCAGGATGGCCCGGTTTTTCCCCCGAAGGAAAAAGCCCTGCGGACAGGCGCAAGAAAAACACACGCTGCAACAATGCAGAAAACAAAGCCTCTTTGACGCCTTTTTTTCAAATTATTTTTTCTTCCTCTTGTTTTTGTTTAAAAGCCGCTCTCTGATTGCCGCTATGCTTTTTTTTACTTTTGCTTTCTCCGCTTTGTCAACGCTGAATTCAACGCTGAGAAAAGTTCCTTCTTTAATTTTGAAAGGAAAACTCTTCAGCGGAATTTCCATTCTTCCGCCGCCTTTTACAATGAGAACCGCTATTCCTTCTTCAATTCTGTCAACGGAACACTTCATATCGCCTCCCTCGCATAATATATCAAATATCGAAATATTAAATATTAAAAATAGAGGCCGGCGCCGGCAAAACGGGAACCCTCAAGTTTTTCTGGTTTTTCCCTGAAAGTCATCCGGCTTTGGATTTTTTCCGTCAGGCGGGAATTTTTAATTTTTAAAAGTATCCGGGCTCAACGAAACCTGCTTCCTTCATCTCCGGCGAGAACTTTATCGAGCCAAACTGTATTATTTTAACTTTTATATCTTCCCTGATAGGGCACCACAAAACAAATTCCCGGGAAGAATAATTAATTTCTTCCATAATTCCCAGGCCCAAACACGCCTTGTCTTTATCCAGAAGCCCCACCACCATATTGCGCTCAACGCCTTTAACAATATTTTTAACTTTGAAAACGGAAAACTCCTTTTTAAGCTCCGCAATTTCATCGCCGGTAAGAGGTTTTGCCGTCGCGGCGAGAATGCCCTCCCATCCGGACAATTTCTCCGCCCATAGAACCTTTACCGAGCAGGGCTCTATCCTTTCGCCTGTCAGAAGATATGCCCTGTCCGTTGTCACATTATCAAAACTAAATTCCAGTTTCCGCAGGCTCTGGTAATACTTCTCGGCGATTTTTTCGCGGAGGAGCTTGCGGTCGGCGTCGGTCGTAGAAGTCGCCTTTTTTGAAACGCGGATTCGTTCAATTTTGGATGCGGGTTCTCTTTTTACAAGGTGCTCCAGTTCCCTGCCCCGTTCCAGAAGCATTATCTTGTCGGGATTGAGAATATCTATCTCCGAATTCCGCAGCAGGCGGCCGCCGTCACCCTGTACCCAGCCGGGCGTGTCGATGATAACGACCTGGCTGTGTTTCAACGCCTCGTCAACAAGTTTCTTGACCCCGACGACAGCAGAAGTCAGATGAAGCCCCGGAGAATGGCTGCCGAGATAAAAAAGCGAAGCCGGTTTTTCATCGGCAATAAAAACAACGGGCTTTGAAAGCACCGCAAGCCCGAGCGTTCCGGGAGGACCTATGTCCGACTGCCCGACGTCACAGTCGACAATGGAAACCTTTATGTTCTTCCCGAGCAGTGAATTGGCGAGAAAAGTCGAAAAAAATGTTTTCCCCGTATCTATCTCCCCGAGAACCAGAACGACCCGTGGCTTTTTCTTCGCAAATGACTCCGCGATTTCATGCCATTTTTCGGGGATGGTCGATGACTCCAGCCGGTCAAAGTTCCCGTTTACTTCAACTTCGGAATCGGCACGCATCTCAACCGGAATGCTCTTTCCCTGGTGTATTTCAAAATCACCCGTTTTGAATTCCGCTCCGACAATAGAGCAAAGACCTTTTTTAATCTTTATTTCCGCAGGCCCCTTTACGACAATAATATCGCCATTTTTAAAATTCACTTCTGCCCCCCTTATTTAGACGCTGCTCCGGCCGTATCTTCTTTGAATACCAGCGTCGGCCAGATTTCTTTCAGTATGTCTTCCTTGAACTTCAACACTCTGACAATGCTTTCCCCGTTGATTTCCAGTTCGTCGTCCTTCTTCACTACAGAAACGTCCTTCAGAAGAATCTTTCCGTTCCCCGACGACTTAACCGTCCCTACAACCCGCCGTGCGCCATCGTCGCAAACAACCTTGTCGCCCGGACGGATTCCGGAAACATCCGTTTCCTGAAGATATCTTTCAAGACACATCCCCACGATGCCCGGATACAGCGGAATCTGCTTGTGGAGTTCAACGACCTTGTTTAAAACCTTCAGCGTGAGCGACGCATCGCCGTATTTTTCCGCAATTCTGGAAATACCCTCAATTAAATCCGGGAATTCGGATTCCTTATAACTCATCTGCCCTCCTCCCGATAGTATCGGATTAAAAACACGAAATCAATTTTTATTTTACCCGCCGAAAATAACCGTTGCCTGACGGGGTCCGCCTGTGGCGGACGAGCGTCCCCGGAAGACAACGTCATTTTCATCCTAAAATATTGCCAAGGACTTCTCTTGTTTCTTTCTGGATTCTTTCCTTAAGATTATTTTTCGCGGCGGCGCCGCAGAAAGCCGCCTCCACCGAATTCATATTTATGTCAAGAATGTCCTCTATTTCAAGGCCGCATTCCTTCTGGGCAATTTCCCATTCGTGCGTAAGGTCAATGTTTGAAACGCCCCTGTCGTCCGAATTTATGGTTACCCTTATTCCTTGTCTGTAAAAATCTCCAACGGGGTGGGACGCATAATCCCTGAAAACGCCTGTCTGAATGTTGCTCGTTATGCAGATTTCAAACAGGATTTTCATCTCTTTCATCCTGTCAAAAAAAACGCTGTTTTCCGAAATCCTGACGCCGTGGCCGATCCGGCGGGCATGGAGCACATCAACCGCGACTTTCACCGACTCCCACCCTGCCGCTTCGCCGGCGTGAACCGTCG
>JBDRMV010000052.1:0-12287 GCA_043811795.1 bacterium
TTTTCGCTGATTGAAGTCGTCATCACCGTCCTGATTGTGTCCATCGCCTTCTTATCGCTGACGAAAGGATTTATGGGAATAGGACGCGGCTTAATCCGCACGCAGAACAGGACAATCGCGGTAAACCTCGCAAACGAGAAAGTGGAAACGCTGAAAAAACTTACCTACCCCCGTCTCTATGTAACAACTACAACCCCGCACGACACCGTTTATTATCCTCCGGTGACTTACACCATTAAAAGAAAGGAGTTTACCCGCTATGTAACCGTAAGGAAAGTAAGAGAAACACCCAGCGGAGACATTGAAGTTGTGGACGCCGCCGACCCAGATGAGGGTTTGAAAAGAATAAAAGTTGAAGTAACCTGGACGGAAAACGAAAATGCCAAAACCGTCACCATTTATAACCTGCGGCAGAACCCCGATAGAGCGCCCCTCAGCGGAACAATCACGGGGAGAGTGAGGAACGCTTTGGGCGGAGGCGCAATTATGGCGGCGACGGTATATGTTGTTGAAAATCCGAATTGGTCGGCTTCAACCGATGTGAACGGCGACTATGAAATAAAGGTCTCGACCGGCGACTGGAACCTGAATGCCTCAAAGAAAGGTTATCTCTCAAAGCAAGCTGACCCTAACAATCCATATGCAGTAACCGAAGGAGATACGGTAAATATTGATATTGATATTGCGGGTGGTTTTAAACTTGACCTGACGGCGATGGGGGAAGGAAAAGTCAGGGGTTACGTAATAATATCAACAGGGGGTTTAACACCCGGCGCAACCGTCCCTTGCGCAACAATTACCTGCAATGACGAGACATCAGATTTCGATGACTCAGATGTAAATGGGTATTTTGAACTTCTTGCGGTGTCAACGGGAACCTGGACAATATTTGCAACGACAGGAACCCCTCTTAATCTTTACGGAAGCACAACGGTTGTTGTTGAAGTGCCGGGCGATTGGGTAGATTACGACATCCTGCTGGATACTGATGCCACATCAGGGAGTATTTCCGGATTGGTTTTCAAGGACGACAGCGGAGACCACAAAGACATTAAGGTCAGCGGCGGGGGAAGCGAAAGTTTTACAAAAACCACAGGGTCTTATACAATTGAAAACGTTGATGCGGGCACCGAAATCACCGTCACGGCAAACCCGGGCGGCGATAACCCGAGTTATACAACAGATACAACAAACGTTGACGTTTCCGCAGGGCAGAACGTTCAGGCGGACACTATGAGAATTTACCCTGCCGGCAAAATTTCAGGAACCGTTTACACCGCAGGCGGCGTTGACCCTTTTCCCGGAATGGTCGTCAGGGCGGTTGATAATGCCTCCATAGAAAGAGGCGTTGGATTGTCCGATGCGAACGGCTATTATGAAATCACGCAGGTCCCGACGCAAATGGGGTTATTCACCCGAAATCCTTACACAGTAACGCCGATTCTTGACGAGGAAGATGTTTCCGTCCCCGTAAGCGTGATCACCGGAGTTGTCAAAGGAGAAAACGCCTCCGGTTGCGATTTTACCATAACCCGCGCATGGGGTTATATCAGCGGAAATGTTACGGACACCGGCGAACCGATTACAACAGGCGTCCTTATAATTGCTTCAACAGGAACAATCAGCAACCCCCCTCCTGATATGGCTGTCGGAGCAACGGGTAACTACGGCGGAATAAGCCTCACCGAAGGGGAATACGAAATAAAAGTGCGGGTGGTATATACATACAACGTTTACGCCTGGTACACGACAATAAACGACTCCTGGGACGGAACGGAAACGACAAGAAAAAATGATACCGCAGACCTGACAGGCGACATAACCGCCCAGGTCAATTTTGCATGGCCATGATTAAGCAAATGAAAAAATGTAAAGGTTTAACCCTGATTGAAACGCTCATCACAACGGCAATCATCGGAATTATATCCCTTGTTCTGGGCCAGATGTTCTTTCAGGGTTTCAGGACCTGGCGGCAGAATTCAGCGAGAATAAACGTTCAGGAAGGCGCAAGACGAATGCTTTATTTGATAAACAAACCCCTGCGGCAGGCGCAGGCGGGAACAATTACAATCAGCAGAAATTCAGCCGACGACCCTCCCTGCAGTAAAATAGATTTCACTCACATAAATGGGAGCGCTTATTCATATTACCAGAGCGGTCTTAAACTCTACTTCTCTATTGACGGCGGAGCGGGGCACGAGCTCGGTGAAAACGTCAGGGTGCTTTCTTTCGCAACCGTTGAGAGCGGCGATGACGCATCGGTAAACATCGGGCTATGCCTGGAACAAAAAACCTACGCTGAAAAAACAAAGACATCAAAATTATCCGTCCAGATTGTAAGAATAATGAATTAAAGAAAAAATAGCAGTGATGGGGAAAAATGTTCAATGGTAAAACGTAAAATGCTCAATGGAGAAATATTCAATGATAAAATGTAAAATGTTCAATTCCCGGAAAGGTCAGACATTAGTTTTTGCAATGATTATCATCCTTGTCCTTCTGGTGTATCTGCCGACTCTCATACGCTTGCTGCGGCAGGAGACAAAAATGACGGTAAAACACGCGCGTTCGACAACCGCCTTCCACCTTGCGGAGGCAGCCGCCGACAGGGGCCTGTGGAAATTGCGGGAATCAAAGGATGTATGGGATTCCTTTGCCACAGAGTCAGTAACCGGCTACAATAATGACGTTACCTACGATGACATTGAAGGCGGCACATACAAAATTGCAATTTCAACAACATCCGAAGATACCGAAAGAAAAATAATAGGGAGAGGAAGGGACTCCTCAACGAACGAGGTAAGAGTAATTGAATTGATAGTTAAAAACGTGGCGGTTGAAGCGGCTATATCAGCGCCAACTATAAACATGGGAGGCAGTATAGAGGTGCACTGGGGCCCGATAAAGTCAATCGGAAATATAACTGCAGATCCCCAGGACTGCTTCCCCAGGAAGTATGCAGGAGGAGACATCATCGGACGTACTCCTCCTGATACTGATGATACTGAGTATTGGGCGTATGATAGCAGTGTTAAGTCGCCTTCGGGAATAAACTTTCCTTATTATATAGCGAGAGCCACCACCACCGGCACCTACTGGGCTGGTGACCATGATATTAAAACTCCGAATGCCATAGAAGATACCCATGGAGATGAACCAACAGTGTATTATATTGTGGGTAATTGCGAATTAAAAAGTTCTTATCTTGTAGGGACTCTTATTGTAAGGGGAAATTTGTACTTAAATGGCAGCGGCAAGGGTACATACTATGCAGACATCCCTGAAAATGCAGAAGATGAATATCAAAAGGACATAGTTGTTCCGCCGCTCCAGAGCGCAAAGGATTACTGGACTAATAACTTTGCAAGCCCGGCAAATTCTGACTACCCTCAATACGAATTTACACCGGCAAAAGTTGCTGTTGAAGGTTTTATTTATGTGGGAGGGACTATATCGGCAAATGGGTCACCTGTTATAAATGGGTGTATTCAGGCGATAGGGGCTGCAGGCGGTATGGGCGGTACGTCCATTTATTATAATGAAGATATAGCCCTGCAGGTTGAAACCACCGAACTTAATATAAAACAGGTTTCATGGAGAGAACTTGGGCCTTCATGGTAAGAAGAACATTGAACATTTCAACATTGAACATTGAGGGATGAATAAATTTTTTCCCCTCTTTCTTTTTTCTTTTTTCATTTTTTATTTTTCATTTTGTAATTTCGTTTGCGCCGGCGGGCAAAACATCTGGACGGCGGGAGGCGTCGCTCTGTCAACCGCGGTAAACCGTCAGGACTATCCTCAAATTATTTCCGACGGCGCCCTCGGGGCGATAACCTGCTGGCAGGACTCCAGAACAGGGGTATGGGATATTTACGCGCAGGCAATAGATACAGAAGGAACTGTAAAGTGGTCTTTAGGCGGTGTTGCCGTCTCAAACGCATCGGGCGCACAGGAAAAACCCGTAATTGTCTCTGACGATGCGGGCGGGGCAATAATCTGCTGGTGGGACAAAAGAGACGGAACGTATTACAACATTTACAGCCAGCGCATCGACTCATCAGGAAACGCCCAGTGGACACCTGACGGAATCGCAATTTCTACGTTTACGAACATTACAACCGATGTCACATTCGATAAATACAGAATCGGAATTGTCAAAGACGGCATCGGAGGCGCAATAATCTGCTGGGTCGATGAGAGAAATGGAAGTGAGGACATCTACGCCCAGAGAATTAAGGGGGATGGGACGCCTGAGTGGACGGAGAACGGTATTCCTGTCTGCAGTGACTCAAATTTCCAGAATTATCCTGCCATCGTAAGCGACAACAATAATGGAGCGATAATTTGCTGGCACGACAACAGAGACGCTGACGGGTATTGGGATATTTATTCCAAAAGAATTAACTCTTCAGGAGCGACCGTCTGGGGCGAGAAACAGGTGTTTTCCAATACAAACGGGGATAAACCCCCCGACTACACTCCCGATGTTGAAATGACGGAAGACGGAGCGGGGGGAGCCCTGCTCTGCTGGCAGGAAAGGGATTCAACCGACCTCTACGACATTTACGCCCAGCGTCTTGACGGAACTGACGGAAGCGACCTCTGGGGAGCGGGCGGCTCAACTGTATGCAATGCCGGTCTTCATCAGATGGAGCCCGTTATCGTAAAAGGCGAAGCAGCCGGCTCGGCGATTATTGCGTGGAGGAACTTCGAAACCGAAGACCTCCCTATCGGTGATATTTATTGCGAAAGGTTCGGTGCCGACGGTTTGCCTGTATGGAATCCGGGAAACAATCTTGGAATAGCGGTTTGTAACCAGACCGGTACGCAGGAGAACATAAAAATTATTCCGGAAGAAACCGGAGGGGCAATGATTACCTGGCAGGACAACGACGACATTTACGCCCAGAAATATGACATCGACGGCAACCTGCCATGGGGGGAAGAATATTCAGGGACGTTGATTTCTTCAGGGCCGGCGACAGGCGAGCAGAAGTTTCCCCAGATTACCGACGACGGACTAAGCGGAGCAATAATCTGCTGGCAGGATGAAAGAACAACAGTTAGCGATATTTATGTTCAGCGGACAGGTGACCCCGACAGCATCGCTCCCGAATCAATAACAACCCTTTCCGCGCTGACCGGCGACAACCCTGATGAAATAAAACTTGCCTGGATTGCTCCGCACGAAGACGCAACCGCGGGCGGAAAAGCTGGTTATTACATTCTGAAATACTCGACAGAGCCGCCGCCGGGAGCAGCCAGAAGCGCTTGGTGGAACGCATCCGCCTCATACGAGCAGTCATGGAGCCCTCTTTCCCCGGGCGAGGAGGAGCAGAAAAGCATTTATCTTTTGAGTTCCACAAGTTATTACTTTCTTCTCCGTGCGGTTGACGACACCAATAACAAAAGCGTAATAGAACCTCCCGCCAATGCCGCAAATGCGGTGAGCGCGGCTGACGATGAAGCACCTGAAAAAAATTCAGACCTTTCGGCGGAAACAGGTGCGACCGAAGGGAAAATTGATTTAACCTGGACGGCGCCGGGGGACAACGGAACGATGCAATCAATTATACGCGGAAATTACTACATTCAACACTCAACGGATTATTCAATTTTATGGTCAACGGGTGACGCAAAAATTCAGATTCCAATTGAGGACACGGATTTCGGGAAATCCGAGTCATTATCTTTGACAGGCCTTATCGCGGGAGCAACTTATTATTTTCGTATCTGGACGGAAGACGAAGTCCCGAACGTCTCGCTTTTGTCCGACGGGACAACCGCAATGGCTCAGGTTGACATTACGGCACCCGGGACGGTGAGCGCTCTCGTGTCATATCAGGTTTCAGGTTCCTCAATCAGTATAAAACTTAACTGGAGCGCGCCCGGCGACGACGGGTATGTCAATTACGGTTCAACGACAGGGTTTTCAGCTATATTCAAAATTCAATACTCCACTGTTGCGGCGTTTTCCCCATCAGCAGCAGAGGCGCAGGTGGCCATATCCACCTCGTCCGTTTTTCCGGGAGACCCGCAGGAAAAAACAATCACAGGTCTTGCGGACGACACCTTTTATTATTTTGCCCTCTGGACTTACGATGAAAGCGGCAACCCTTCCGAATATTCAAATATACCCTCAACAAAGACGCTCGACCTGAACCCGCCGAATAAAATTACAACCCTTACCGGAACCAGGGGTTATTACGAGGGCGAAATAGACCTCGTCTGGACGGCTCCAGGCGACAACGGAACAAGAGGCGCTCTTCCCCCGGGCAGCGAATACAAAATTCAGAAGTCAACCTGGGCGGGAGTCGGGTGGTCAACATCCAGCGCAGCAATAACAATTTCCACAACCGGTGTTAATCCGGGAACCGTCATTCTGTATACCGTTACGGGACTTACGCCCGACGCTACATATTATTTCCACATCTGGGCATGCGACGAAGTCCCGAACTGGAGCGAACTCTCCAACGGCGCGACGGTCGCAGCGCCGCCGGACCTCGTTGCTCCGGGAAAAGTTACCACTCTCACTTCTTTTCAGGTTCAGGGTTCATCATTGTCAATTAAACTCTCATGGAGCGCTCCGGGAGACGACGATTACATCAATTACGGTTTAATGACCGGTTTTTCGGCTGAGTTTAAAATCCAGCACTCCACTTTCCCCGAAGTCCTCTGGTCAACTTCTTCAGCCCAGGTATCCATAACGACGGGCAACGTCAATCCCGGCGACCTTCAAACCCGCATTATTACAGGTCTTAATGACGAAACGACTTATTATTTCCATCTCTGGACCTGCGACGAAGTCCCGAACTGGAGCGAACTGTCCAACAGGACGACGGTCTGGGCGTGGGCAGACACCATCGCCCCGGGGAAAGTTACCACTCTCACTTCTTTTCAGGTTCAGGGCTCCTCATCCTCAATTGAACTCTCATGGAGCGCCCCGGGAGACGATAATTACATCAATGAAGGTTCAACGACCGGTTTTTCGGCTGAGTTTAAAATCCAGCGCTCCACTTTCTCCGAAGTCCTCTGGTCAACTTCCTCAGCCCAGGTATCCATAACAACGGGCAACGTCAAACCCGGAGACCTTCAAACCCGCATAATCACGGGCCTTGCGGACGATACGACTTATTATTTCCGTCTCTGGACGAGAGACGAGAGATACAACTGGTCGGATTATTCAAACGAGACATCAACAAAGACGCCCGACGTTGTCTCCCCTCTTGCTGTCGGCAACCTCGCGGCATCTATGCTCGGCGAACCCGAAAAAATTTCACTCGTCTGGACGGCGCCAGGGGACAACGGAATGTCAGAAGTTTTACCCGGAGGCAGCAGTTTCAGAATTGACTATTCAACTTATCAGTCAAAACCGTGGGTTTCAACCGTTTATGAAATTGAAATACCGACCAGCGCCGTCGCGCCCGGAGACCCGTGCTCTAAAATCGTTGCGGGGCTGGTCCTGCAGGCGACATATTACTTCTCCGTCTGGACGATCGACGAGGCGGGGAACGTTTCCACAAATTCCAACGTCGCCGACGCGAGGACTCTGGACATCAGTTCCCCCGCTGTAAACATAAATTTCCCCCTTGAAAACGAGTCATACGGTTTCATGGACGTTATCAGCGGGTCTTCCACGGACGCCTACACCGGAGTAAAAAAAGTTCTTCTCACCATCAGCGGGCTCAGTAATTATTGGGACGGTTCCTGCTGGCTCGCCCTTTCAACAAGCGTTTTGACGTCGGGAACGACGAACTGGTCTTACGGTTTTAATTCCTCAAACTGGGTTTCCGGTTCGACTTACACATTAACCGCTGCCGCTTACGACGCTGATGATAATTATTTCAGTTCTCAGATTCAGTTTTATTTTGATTCACTGCCGCCCGAAACGATAACCGCCCTTTCCGCCCTGCCGGACAGTTCTTATGACGGAAGGGTACATCTCTCATGGAGCGCCCCAGCGGATTTGCCTTTAAGCAATTCAGTGAAAGAATACTCAATCCACCGCGCCACTTTCAATTTCATCGACCTCGGCGGGGACACAACCCTGTGGTGGAACTCCTCGCAGGAAATCAACAACAGCATCTCGCCCGCTTCGCCGGGCGTGGCGGAGAACTTTACCATAAGCGGCCTGACGGCGGGCGTTACCTACTATTTCACCGTAAAATCAATTGACAGCGTTGAATTTTACTTCTCCACCTCTGCCGTTTCCAACCAGGCGAAGGTAGTTGCCCCGTACGGGATATATATTCCGACATCATTCAACGTCTCGGGCGTCCCTTCCCCTATTTTAACAGGGGTTCCCGCAGACGTAACTGTGGAATGCAGAAATCCCGGCGGGATTGCCGTGAATTATACCGACTGGATAAATTTCAGTTCGACCGACACCGCCGCAGAACTACCCGGGAACTACAAATTTACCGCCGCTGACCAGGGCACCCATACCTTCAGCGGTGAAATAATTTTCGGAACCGAAGGAATATTTTCGCTCGTGGTGAGCACCGGGGATGCAACCGGAAAACAAAGCGGCATTGACGTAAGAACACACCAGTACGAACAAATTACATCCACCGGAAAGAACGTTGAAATTTTAGGGGACTCCAGAATAAATATTATCTTCCCCGCAGGCGCGGTTAAAGATACTATGGCGCTCAAAATAAAAATTTCCACGGCGGGAGAAAATCACGCCGGGGGCGATAACCTGCACATCAACAGCGCGTTGAACTCCGGAAAAGCCGTTTACGGAATTCAACTTGAAGAAGGAACAAACCCCGCCGCAACGGCATCAGGCAAGTCGCTCACCGTTAAAAAAACATCGCTTTCCTCATCAGAGAACTTTTCTAACGGGGTAAAATTAACTTTGATTTACTTTGACTTTGACGGCGACGGGCTGGAAGACAAAAGCGGGAGTGATGAAACAAACCTCGGTATTTTTTACTGGGACGGTTTCAACTGGCGCTACCTTGGTGGAGAAGTCAACACATCTTCCGATACGATTTCCGCAAACATTTATAATTTAGGCCTGTTCGGCGTCTTCCCGTTAAAAAGCAATCAGTCCTTTTCGCTGAGCGACTATCTTCCTAAAAGAAAAATCTTTACGCCCAACAACGACGGGGTAAACGATTACATTGAATTCGTCGGCCTTAATAAGCCGTTCAAAATAACGATTTACTCGCTCGCCGGTAAAATAATCAGAGAAATCAGCGATGAACCACGGTGGTACGGCAGAAGCAGTACGGGAAAAATTGCGGAAAGCGGCATATACATATACAGGGTGGAAAAAGACGGCGTCACAAAGAACGGCGCTGTCGTCATAGCAAAATGAGAAAAATGGGGTCACATATCCTTTTCATTTTCAATTTACTATTTTCAGTTCTGCCCCAGACAGAGGCATCTTTCAACCAGCCCTTTTCAAACGCGCGGGAGGCAGCCCTCGCCGGCGGCAATGTTGCAATGGACGGGGACGCCCTGTCAATTTTTTCAAACCCCGCAAGGGTGCCCGGCGTTAAAAGAATAGAGGCCGGAGCCGGTTATAACACCCTTCTCTCGTCGCTTGACGATTCTCTGAAACAAAATATATTCGCTTTTAACATCCCTGTCAAATACGGAATTCTCGGCGCAGGAAGCAATGTTCTTTCCCTTTCGGATATTTATTCCGAGTCAACGTACATTCTCTCTTTGAAAAGAGCATTCTGGGGAATCAATCTGAAACTGCTCGGGCATGAATACTCTTACAAGGACAAATATACGGCAGCCGACCCTGTTCTTCAGAGCGGAACTTCAAAAAACGCTTTTACGGTTGACGGAGGAGTCCTGCTGAAATTTGATTCGGTTAAAGTGGGCATCTGCTGTCAAAACCTGCTGCCCGCCGACGTGGGTCTGAAAGAAAAAGACGCCGTGCCGCTCGTTTTCAAAAGCGGGATTGCGTTAAATAAAAAAGGATTTCTCCGGCTGTATGATTCAACATTCCATCTGGAAATTGATTACAGAAACGCTTCTTACCTGAAATCTTCCGACCGGCTGAATTACATTCTCTCTATGGAGGCATGGCCTTTTTTCCACAATTTCGGGTTAAGAGGCGGCATAAGCCCCGACTTCTTTTCCGCCGGTTTTTGTATTCAAAATGTCTTCGGCAACTTCACTAAAGCAGTGCAGATTGATTACGCATATACCTTTCCCATAAATATGGGCGGCGGATTTTCGAGTCATTATTTTTCTTTTCTCTGCAGGTTCGGCAGAACGCTCGGCGATGATGAAATCAAGAAAATCCTTTCGGACAGGGAAGCCCTAAAACTGAAAAAACAGCAAAAGGAAAAAGAAAAGGAAGATGCGGAAAAACTGGAGAGGAAAAGAACCGCTGAAATCAGGAACCTATTACGGGATGCCCGCAAACTTATAAGAAGCAAGGACTACGAAAAAGCGGCTGAAACAATTACGGAAGTATTCACCATTGACCCGAAAAACAGGCAGGCCGGAGCGCTGCTCAGGGATATTGAAAAAAATAAAGAAATTGATATGAAAAAAGAAACGCCTGTGTCCGAAGAAGAACTGCAAGCGAAAAAAGAAGCGGAACTGGAGAGGAAAAGAACCGAGGAAATCAGGAATCTGATAAGAGATGCGCGCAAATATATCCGAAGTAAGGACTATGTCAAATCAACTCAAACAATTGCGGAAATATTTAACATCGCCCCTGAAAACAAAATAGCCAAATCGCTGCTTACGGAAATTGATAACCGGAAAAAGGCGGATATACGCGCGCAGGAACAGCGCTTGAAAAGGGAAAAAGAAGCCGAAATCAGATTACTGAAAAGAAAGATACAGCAGAAATTGGACCGCCAATCATACGAAGAGGCAATAAAACTGGCGGAAGAAGCGTTGCAAATTGACCCCGAAGACAAAAGCGTAAAAAAACTGCTGAAACAGGCACAAAAGAAGATGACAGATGACAAATAACAGACAAAATAACGCGGGAAGAGTAATTAACGGCGTGGATAATGCTGTTGCGGAACAAATAATAAAAATAATTTTATCATACAAAAAAGCAGAGAAAATAGTTTTATTCGGTTCAAGAACGACAAAAATTTTTAAAAGAACCTCGGATATAGATATAGCCGTTTTTGCAAAGGGGTGGTCGGATAGG
The DNA here is from genome assembly GCA_043811795.1 of bacterium. Lineage (GTDB taxonomy): Bacteria > CG03 > CG03 > CG03 > CG03 > JBDRMV01. The sequence goes on from JBDRMV010000052.1 coordinate 11,144, forward strand.
GATTTTAACATAATAAAGCATACCTTAAACGAAGATGTGAAAATACCTTTAAAGTTTGATGTCATTAATTTTTACGCAATTACAAAAGAAAAATTAATAAAAAATATTTTAGCAAAAGGGAGCGTGATTTATGAGCATAGAAAAGATTAATGAAATTTATTCGGATTTCAAAAATGCTTTAGCAAGATTAAAAGAAGCCCTCGGAGAGGACTTATCTAAGGGCAGCATTGTGGCTGACGGAACAATTCAAAGGTTTGAATTCACGTTTGAGCTGGCATGGAAACTTTCCAAAGCAGTATTAAATCACGCCGGCATTGAATCAGAGACGCCCCGCCTGATAATAAAAGAGGCATTCAAGGTAAAAATGATTGAAGACGGCCAGGGATGGATAGACATGCTGGAAGATAGAAACAAAACATCTCATATTTACGATGCGCAGCAGGCTTTAGAAATCTACGGTAAGATAAAGAATTCGCACTTTAAATTGTTGGAAGATTTTGAAAAAAGCATGCTAACCTTCATAAGAGATATGGGTTAGTCAGCATTATCCCGGAAAAGACCTATCTATATACTTCCCGCCGGTGTTTGACCCTGTAGATAAAAATTTCTTTGTTCTTGTCGTCGATTCTGTAGAGAATTCTGAAGTTTCTGACCCTGATGCAATACCCTTCTTTTTTTGTTAGTTTTTCACAACAGGAAGGTCTTGGTTCGGTTCCTAAACTGAGTATCTTATTTTTGATTTGGTAAAAAATGTTACCCGTCTAAAAATACGAGGGAGGGAAGTTAAAATTCAACGCCGACGGAAAATCTGTGAATGGCGTCAAATTCCGGATTGCTCTGATAACCGTAATCCACCGATATCATGTTTTCGCTTTCGCCGACAGCTGGAGAACCCCTCCATGAAGAGCGTGAAGAAGCGGGAAATTTCATCCCGAAACCGAAAGTCGCCCCGCTGATTTCCCCGAATGTCTGCTGGCCGGCTCTCAAAAAGTAATTCTTCGCAAATTCAATTTCCGCGCCGAAATGACTGCGGTTATCGGAATCAGACGGCATATCAATGTCAAAATTCAACTCAAGAATCCCGGCGGGCCTTAAGCATATTCCCAATTTTTTATTTTCAGGCAGTTTTTTCTCAACATCCGAT
>JBDRMV010000053.1:0-23210 GCA_043811795.1 bacterium
CACCGTAGCCAGCCCCAATCTCTATAATATCTAATCCATCTAATGTTCCAAAAATGCGTTTTAAATCGACAAGTATTTTAATACATCTTAGCGTTATCGGAGAAAAATTTCCTACGTCGTAAGTAAATGTAATTGGATTACCATAAATCTCACTCTCTCTAAATTTCGGAATATGTCTCAATATACCCCCCCCCTCCTTTTTAATAATATTAAGAAATAATTGGCCTTTGTCTTTGGGCATTCGACCTAAACTCCAAGGCTTCTTTCTTCCAGCTCTAAATTTATTAAAATTAGAATCCGAGATAGCTGCTGATTTGCAAAATTCCTTATATTTCTTTTTGTCCATTAAACTTGTTCCTAATACTAGTTTAGGAAAGCAGTTCTTTGTGATATATTTCATACTAAAAAAAATACTCCTATAAGCGTGTTTAAGAAAAACTTTTACCCTATAAAGAAAAGAGCTTTTTAAAGTTGTGTTTTCTATGTACCTCTTCATAAAATCTCCTTGTAAAATTCCTTTTTATTTTCGCTATTGGAAATTTGCTTTTTCATCCACCCCTTAATTTGCTGATTTTATTAAAAATCTCCGGCTTTCGTCAAGTTTTTGTGGTCAATTCTCCCTGCAGGCTTTTTTTATCACCTCGCAAATTCTTCTCTGGTCATCACCCGGTAATTCGGGATAAATAGGAAGCGAAAGAATTTCCTTTGCCTGACGCTCGGCGACAGGGAAATCGCCTTCCTTATAATCCAGCCGGCTGTATGCGGGCTGGAGGTGAAGGGGAACAGGGTAGTGAATTCCGCAGGAAATGTTTTCACTTTCAAGCGCCTTCTTTAACCTATCCCTGAACGCGCACCTGATAACAAAAAGATGCCAGGCGTGGGAACCGCCGGGCGGTATTTCAGGAAGTTTAATTCCTTTGCACCCGGCAAGCAATTCGCGGTAGATTTCCGCCTTTTCGTTTCTTTTTTTCACCCACCCTGAAAGGTGTTTCAGTTTAACGTCCAGAACAGCCGCCTGAATTGTGTCCAGCCGGCTGTTTACCCCTTCGAATTCATGAATGTATTTCTTCTGCCGGCCGTGATTTCTTAACATTTTTATCTTCTCGGCGAGTTTCTCGTCGCTGGTAACAACGGCTCCCGCATCGCCGGCTGCGCCGAGGTTCTTTCCCGGATAAAAACTGAAGCATCCGGCATCCGAAAAACACCCCGCTTTAATCCCCCCGTGCTCCGCTCCGTGCGCCTGGGCGGCATCCTCAATTATTTTCAAACTGCGCTTTTGCGCAATTGTTTTTATTTTTTCCATATCGCAGATACGCCCGTAAAGGTGTACGGGTATGATTGCCTTCGTTTTGGAAGTGACTGCATTTTCAATCATATCCGTGTCAATCGTAAAACTGTCATCCACGTCGGCAAAAACGGGTCTGGCTCCCGCCATTGATATCGCCTCCGTCGTGGCGATAAACGTGTTCGGCGCCGTGATGACCTCGTCGCCCGCGCCTATTCCAAGCGCGCGTAGCGCAATATACAGGGCGTCCGTTCCGTTACCGACGCCGATAGCGAACTTAACCCCGCAGAATCCGGCGAAATTCAACTCAAAATCAGTTACTTCTTTTCCCATTATGAAATTGGTATTCGTCAGGACGCGGCTGACCGCTTCGTCGAGCTCACTTTTTATCAGCCGGTACTGCGCGGCCAAATCAACCAGGGGAATTTTTCTTTTCATACGTAAATACTCCTAATTCTCCCCCTCACCTTCATCCTCTTCCGCCAGGGGAGAGGAAACTAAACAGTAAATATAATAATTTCCTTACGGCTTCCTCCCCCTTTACGGGGGAGGATAAGAGGTGGGGGTTGTATATTTTCATTCCCCTTTACGCCGACTTGCCGGCATGAACATTTCATAAGCAGAAATCTTCCTTATGTCGTTTATTATTTTCGCGGGGTTGCCCGCAACGACCTTATTGTCAGGGACATCTTTTGTTACGACGGAACCCGCGCCGACGAGGGCATTTCTGCCGATGACCGCTTCCGGAAGGACGGTCGTGTTCGCGCCGATTTTAGCCCCTTTCATTACCCGCGCTCCTTTTAACTGTTTTTTCACGTTTTTGCTTTTGGGATAACGCGCATTGGTAAAAACAACATTCGGCCCCACCCAGCAGCCGTCCTCCAGCGTCGTGTATTCCGGCACAAAAACATTTGAGTGCAGACGAACGCCGTTGCCGATTTTGACATGGTGTTCAACGCAGGAGCCCGTGCCGATGCTTACGTTATCGCCTATTCTGTTCGATTCCCTTATCATCACCATATGACCGGTATTAAAATTCTTCCCGATGAGGTTACCGGCATAAATGACCGTGTGAGAGCGGATTGTAGCGTCAGCGCCGATAACCGTTTTGACGGATTTTGATTTTACAGGGAGCCCTATTATAGAAAAATCCCCGACCTCGGAATTTTTTCCGATTTTCACATTTTTGTAGATTTTATAATTCACAGCTTAACAAGTTTACCGTTTTTCTTCATTGATTTCTGACCCGCTTCCAAAACCTTTACAATCTCGCGGCTCCAGACGCCGTCCGTCCGCGGACATTTGTTTGTTTTTATACAGTCGATAAAATGAGAACATTCTTCTAAAAGCGGTTCGGTAAAATTTATTTTCGGGATGAAAATGTCCCCCGCGCGCTGGATAAGCTGAAACTGTCCGAAATTCTCGTATTCACCCAGACGTTTTGATATGTCCTTTTTGTCTATTCCCTTATCGTAAACCTGAATTTTCATATCAGATGAAATCTCGTCATAGACGACCATTTTCTTTGAGCCGACGACAATCGCCTTTCTCGTCTTATGGGGGTGAAGCCATGAAGTGTGGATAAGCACGCAGGTATTGTTTTTGAACTGTATATTCGCCCATGCGACGTCCTCTATGTCCTTCTGCAAATAGCAGGCGCCGCGGGCCGTTAAATTGTCAATTTCCGAATCAAGCCAGTAAAGAGCAATTGAAATGTCGTGGGGAGCAAGGTTCCACCACACGTTTACGTCGGTCCTTACTTTTCCGAGGTTCACCCGCTCAAAATAAACATAGTAAATATCTCCCAGAGCGCCCGACCGAATCAATTCCTTCACTTTGCGGACGGCGGCGTTGTAAATAAATGTCATCCCGACCATCAGAACGAGTTTTTTTTCGCAGGCAATGGATATAAGTTCGTCCGCTTCTTTTAATGAAAGCGCAAACGGCTTTTCAACAAGAACGTGTTTTCCCGCAGAGAGGCACTGTTTTGCGACGGCATAATGCGTAGCGGCGGGAGTGGCAATGACCACCGCTTGAATTTCCTGATTGTCCAGAACCGAAGACAAATCGGTTTCTGCCTCTATTCCGGGGAAAGTTCTTTTAATCTTCTCCAGACTTGCCCCGTCAACATCACAAACGGCGGCAAGAGCGCCCAGCTGATACATATTCCGTATTAAATTCTTTCCCCAGTAGCCCGCGCCGACAACCGCTATTTTCACGACCCCTCCTTAATCTGCTGATTTTATTAAAAATTCCGGCATTCGTCAATTTTATTGACAGCAAAAGAAGTTTTATAGTAATATTAACAGGCAATGACGAAACCAAGTAATTTTTTACAATGAGAGAATCTGTGAATATTCTGGGAATATCGGCATTTTATCATGACAGCGCCGCTTGTCTGGTTCAAGACGGCGAATTAACAGAGGCCGCTCAGGAAGAACGGTTTACCCGCAAAAAACACGATTTTTCCTTCCCGACAAATGCAATAAATTTCTGTTTACAGAGTAAGGGTTTAACATCCAAAGACCTGAATTTTGTGGCATTTTACGAAAAACCTTTTCTCAAGTTCGAGCGTATATTAGAGACCCATCTGAGTTATGCGCCTCTCGGCATCCGCTCGTTTCTTAAATCCATGCCTTTATGGATAAAACAAAAAATCTGGATGAAGGAATTCATAGCGGCGGAAACAGGTTTTGACGGAAAAATTATTTTTCCTGAACATCATGAGTCGCATGCCGCATCCGCCTTTTTCCCTTCGCCTTTTAAGGCCGCGGCTTTTCTCACGATGGATGCTGTCGGCGAATGGGCGACAACGAGTTACGGCACGGGCTCGGACAACGAGATACATATTCTGTCCGAGATTGATTTTCCCCATTCTCTGGGATTGCTTTATTCGGCGTTTACATATTACACGGGATTTAAAGTAAATTCGGACGAATATAAAGTAATGGGTCTGGCTCCATACGGCGAGCCGAAATATAAAGATTTGATTCTTTCCGAGTTACTGGACTTAAAAAAAGACGGCTCTTTCAGGATGAATATGAAATATTTTGATTACCCCGTCGGATTAAAAATGATTAACAAAAAATTCGAGAGAATGTTCGGCGGCCCGCCGAGAAAACCGGAATCGCATCTGACGCAGAAAGATATGGATTTAGCCCGCTCCGTGCAGGAAGTGACCGAAGAAATTATGCTGCGCATGGCGCGGCACATCCATAAAGAAACCGGACACAAAAATCTCTGTCTGGCGGGGGGTGTGGCTTTGAATTGTGTCGGTAACGGGAAAATTCTGCGGGAAGGACCTTTTGAAAATATCTGGATACAGCCGGCCGCAGGAGATGCCGGCGGAGCGTTGGGCGCCTCTTTGTTTGTCTGGTATCAATACTTGGAGAAAAAGAGAATCGCCGGCGGGAAAAAGGACTTTCAACAGGGCTCTTACCTCGGCCCGGAGTTCAAAAATGATTATATTAAAAAATATCTTGAAGAGCGCCATATTCCTTACACGCTATTAACGGATGAGGAAATTCCGGAGAAAATAGCCGATTTAATCGCCGGGCAAAACGTAATCGGCTGGTTTCAGGGACGTATGGAATTCGGCCCTCGCGCATTGGGAAACCGCTCAATTTTAGGAGATGCCCGTTCTGTCAAAATGCAGGAGACAATAAACTTGAAAATAAAATTCAGGGAAAGTTTTCGTCCTTTTGCGCCGTCCGTAATGAAAGAAAAAGCGTCTGATTATTTTGAAACAAAAACGGAAAGCCCCTATATGCTTTTGGTAGCGCCGGTAAAAAAAGAAATTTGTCGGGAAATGTCGGGCGAAGAACAAAAACTCTTCGGTCTTGATAAATTGAAAATTGTACGTTCGAGTATTCCGGCGGTTACTCATGTAGATTACACAGCTCGTCTTCAAACCGTTGACAGGGACTATAACCCTTTATATTACCGCTTGATAGAAAAATTCGGGGAGAAATACGGCTGTCCCGTAATCATTAACACTTCTTTCAACGTCCGCGGAGAACCCATTGTATGCAAACCGGAAGACGCTTATAAGTGCTTTATGCAAACCGATATGGATTACCTAATTATGGGTAATTATCTGATTGAAAAAAAAGAGCAGAAACTGTCAGGTGAAGTTGAATGGTCCGGGCAGTTCGGAGCAGCTGAAAGGCAATAGCCGTTGTGATAATGTTAAAACACATGGAAAAACATTCTGAGGTTTTTATGTGCCCTTCCTGCGGAGGGAATCTGGAAATATCCGATACCGGGATAAAATGCGGGGATTGCCGTAACCGTTATCAAATCAAGGACGGCATTCCTCTTCTTTTCTGGACAAACGAGGAAAAAAATAAAGAAGGCAATATTACGGATACAATAAAAGCATTTTATGAAAAAACGCCGTTTCCGAACTATGAAGATTTTGAAAACATCGGCGACCTTATTCAAAAAGCCCGGAAGGGAATTTTCGCGCGTTTATTAAACAAACAGGTTCCTTTCAATATCAGAGTTCTGGAAGTCGGCTGCGGCACGGGTCAATTGACCAATTTTCTGGGAGTCTCTCACAGGTTCACTTTCGGGACTGATATTTGCCTTAATTCTTTAAGGTTAGCCAACAATTTCAGGGCGGAAAATAATCTTGAAAGAGTGGGATTCTATCAAATGAACCTGTTTAAACCCATTTTCAAAGAAGAAAGTTTTCCTCTTGTCATTTGTAACGGCGTTCTTCACCACACGGCTGACCCTTTTGCCGGTTTCCAATCCATATCGCGCCTTGTAAAAAAAGGAGGATATATTATTATCGGGCTTTATAACGGTTACGGCAGGTTAACCACCGATATCCGCCGCGCTGTTTTCAAGTTTTCCGGCGGTCATTTCAAGTTTTTAGACCCGCGTTTGAGAAGCAAAAACATTGGTTATCACAAAAAATTCACGTGGTATAAAGACCAGTATGAAAATCCGCATGAATCAAAGCACACGATCGGCGAAGTGCTGAAATGGTTCGATCAAACCGGTTTTGATTTTATAAACAGCATCCCCAAATTAAGAGACCAAAAACCATTTTCGGAAGACAGCAATTTGTTTAACCCAAACCCGCGGGGGAATTGGCTTGAACACATTCTTATCCAAAGCCGGCTGCTTTTTACAGGTGGCCGGGAAGGCGGGTTTTTTACGATGATAGGGAAGAAAAAGTTTTAATGTATTTCAAGGAGGTTTACGATTACTGAAAAGATAGAAAATTCCAAGAGCGAGAAAAAGGAACTGCGGAACTTCGGTATAACAATCGGTATTATCCTCGGTCTATTAGGCGTATTGTTCCTCTTGCGGAAAGGTTGTTATCCCTGTTTTTTTGCGTTTTCCGCAGTATTTTTATTACCCGGTCTGCTTTTGCCCGGCATGCTGAAACCCGTCTATAAAATATGGATGTTTTTTGCAGGCATTATAAAATGGCTTACGACAAAGATTTTTCTGTTTATTCTGTTTTATCTCATAATTACGCCTATCAGATTCGCGGCAGGTATCTTCGGAAAAAAATTCTTAGATTTAAAATTTGATAGAAAAGCGGATAGTTACTGGATTCCAAAGAAGGTAAACAATCCCGGGAAAAATACATATGAAAAACAATTTTAAAAAAAGGGGAGTATTTCCCGGAATAAGAGTCCGTGAAATCATATTTTCAGTTATAACGTTCGTTTTATTCATCCTTCTGCTGGAAGGCGTAACAAGAAGTTTTTATTTGATTAAAAACAAAGCAATTCCCCGTGAAAGCAACTTTTCAAAATACCTCGGCTGGGAAACTGCTGCAAACATATCTGTGGAAAAGAAACATAAAGGATACGGGAAAATAAAATTTTCCACAACCAAGTGGGGTTTCCGCATTTTCGGCGACACTAATACTTCCAAAACCAAAATATTTGTAATAGGCGACTCAATTACACAGGCAAATACCGTTTCAGACGGCAATACCTACTACGATTTTTTGAAAAATAAGAACACGGAAATATTCGCCTACGGATGCGGCGGCTACGGCTCGCTGCAGGAATACATGGTATTGGATAAGTTCTTCGACATAATAAAGCCCGACATTATTTTATGGCAATTCAGCAGCAATGATATTATTAATAATGATTACTCTCTTGAATCCGCCAGTAATAGAAACAATAACCATATGAGAAGACCGTATTACAAAGACGGGCAAATTGAGTATTTATACCCGAAACAAAGTTATTCGTTGATTTACAAATTGGTTCGGGCGTCATATTTTTTACGGTTATTTAAAAGTAGATTGCACATTGTAAAAGAAAAAATGGTTGGTTCAATAGAAGACGAATTACATGAAAGACACCCGTTATTTCAAAAATCGGTAAACACAACTTCGGAGATAATGAAATTGGTCAAAAAAAGAACCGGCAGCACTCCAATAATCGCTTTTTCTGCCTTTCAGCCCGAATGGTTAGGTAATGCTTTCCCGAATATTTGCGAAAAAACCGGCATTTACTATGTGTCCGGCATACCGGAATTGATAACAAAAGCAAAGAACGCCGGAATTGTCATAGACGGAACGCCCTACAATTGTCACTGGAATAGCGCAGGGCATTCCATTGTCGGAGAAATAATATATGGTTACTTGATTAGGAAAAATTTGCTAACCTGCATTATTCATACTGAGGGTATTTTTGATGAAAGTGTTATTAAAGAAAAATGGGTCACTTCTATTTTACGGGGTCACTTCTATTTTTGAGGAATTGGTGGAAAATCGGGTCGCCTCTATTTTTGCTTTGTACTCTGCCAAAAATAGAAGCGACCCATTTTCCATAGAGCTGACCCCATCCTGTGAAATAGAGGTGACCCGATTTTTCACCCGATTTTTCCCAGAGAATATGAATAATGCAGGCTAAAATCTTAATCGACGATTTAAAGGAGTAAAAAAAGAGGGTATTATGAAAAAATTAGCGACAGTATTAGAGTACTTTGAATTCCTGAAAACTCGCAAGAAATGGTGGCTGGTGCCGATATTTATCTTCCTGATAGTAACAAGCGCATTGATCGTTTTTACTGAAGGTTCGGCGCTGGCGCCTCTCATTTATACTCTGTTTTAGGAAGTTACATTTTCAAATACGACGAACTTCCGACAGATACCGGATTAGGCATATCTACATGACTCAAGTTGGTATAGTAAGGGAAAATGGGTCGCTTCGGAATTGGGGTCAGCTCTATTTTTGCATAGAAAAAAAATAACAAAAATAGAACTGACCCCATTTCTTTCTATGCAAAATAGAGGTGACCCGATTTTCCTACCATTATACAATAGCAGCCGATTACTGGAATCAAGTAGATATGCCTATACCGGATTTTGCCTTTTGTGATATTTTTTATAGTATATGGCTATGTTTAATAAAATCGGGATTGTGGGGCCGGGGCTTATCGGCGGGTCAATCGGTAAATTTTACAAAGCCAAAGGAAAAGACGTTGTCTGCTTCGGCAGGAACAAAGACCGGCTCCGGATTGCGAAGAGGGAAGGGGTCTGCGGCGACTTTTCGACTGACCTTTCAAAAGCAGGCGGCTGCGGCATCGTGGCCGTCTGCACGCCTGTCGACGTGATTACGCAAATCTCGAAGAGCGTTATTCCTTTTATGAAAAAAGGCGCAATTCTTATTGACACGGGAAGCGTAAAAAGCGAAATATGCCGGAAGGTCCATCCCTTCGCGAAAAGGTATGGGATTGAATTTGTCGGCTGTCATCCGATGGCGGGTTCGGAAAAAAGCGGCTGCATAAACAGCAGGGGAGACCTCTTCCGCGGGACGAACGTCCTGCTGACGCCGGTTTCGGGAACGGGGAAGGGCGCGTTGAAAAAAGTAAAAAAATTCTGGAGCGATTTAGGCGCGGACTGCTCTGTCGTCCGGCCGGATAAACACGACGAATTCGCCGCTCTGACGAGTCATCTTCCCCACGTCATTTCATTCTGTTTTACGGAAATGTTTTTAAGTTATTTGAAGAAGAGTAAAATATCCCCTGCATTTATTGCGGGGAGTTTCAAAAACATGACGCGGGTTTCAAAAAGCAGCCCGTTTTCGTGGAACGCCATTTTTAAACAGAACAGTCCTGAAATAAACAGGCATATAAAAAAGTTTACCGGAACGCTGGATAATTTTAAAAAGAATATAAACGACCGCAGACTCTTGAAAAAACTGAACGATATTAGGAACGCTTATGAAGGGTTTGAGAATAAGACCCGTAAAAAGAATATCAGGTGAAATAAGAGTCCCGCCGGATAAATCCATTTCGCACAGAGCGGTAATTATTTCCTCGGTTGCTTCAGGAACTTCAAGAATTAAAAACTTTCTGAAAAGCGACGACACTCTTTCGACGCTGAAAGCGGTTTCCTCGCTCGGAGCCGGTGTGGAAAAATCAGGCGGCGACCTGCTGATAACCGGATGCTCTTATAAAACGCCCGGAAAGGAAATATACTGCGGGAACTCCGGAACGACGATGCGCCTCCTCGCAGGACTGATTGCAGGGCTCCCCGTTTCGGCAACCCTCACGGGCGACAGGTCCCTTGCACGCCGGCCTATGAAAAGAATCACAGCGCCTCTAAAAAAGATGGGCGCAAAAATTATCAGCAGAAGCGGTTTCCCGCCGCTTGTTATAAAAGGGAAAAAACTCAAGGCAATAGAATACAGAATGCCCATCGCATCCGCTCAGGTAAAAACATCCCTTCTTCTGGCGGGTCTCAACGCCAAGGGCACGACGAAAATTTTTGAAAAGATAAAGTCCCGCGACCACACCGAAAGAATGTTTCCCCTTTTCGGAGTGAAAGTAACAAAAAAATCAGGCAGTGTTGAATTAAGAGGAGGGCAGAAACCGAAATGCGCCGAAGTCGAAATCCCCGGCGATATTTCCTCAGCGTCTTTTTTCATAACGGCGGCGGCGCTTCTCAAAAGCGCGTTGAAAATAAAGGAAGTCGGAATCAACCCGACAAGATGCGGTTTTTTAAAAGCCCTTGAAAAAATGGGCCTGAATTACAAAATAACAGGCAGGAAGTTCTTCGGTCTGGAGCCCGTGGCGGACATAACCATTTCAGAATGTTCCCTCCGCGCGGCGGAATTTACCGAAAAAGACGTTCCTGCAATGATTGACGAAATCCCGCTTCTTGCCCTGTGCGCAACGCAGGCAGAGGGTAAAACGGTTATAACAGGCGCCGGAGAATTAAAAGTGAAAGAGTGCGACCGGCTTGAAGCAACTTATTCCCAACTAAAAAAATTGGGAGCAAAAATAAAAAAATTAGAGGACGGTTTTGAAATTTCCGGGCCTGTAAAACTTTCAGGCGCGGGCGTCCGAAGTTTCGGCGACCACAGGATAACAATGATGCTTTCCCTCGCCGGTCTGATAGCCCGCGGAAGTACGTTGATAGATGACGCAGGCAGCATCTCCGTTTCTTTCCCCGGTTTTTTAAAAACCCTGCGTAAACTGACAAAATGACGCTACCCTCCCACCGCCCTGATACGGAAAAAGAAATGAAAAAGAAAATAATCATAACGATAGACGGGCCGGCGGGGGCGGGTAAAAGCACGATAGCCCGCAGCGCGGCGAAGAAACTCGGTTTAATGTATATAGATACGGGCGCAATGTACCGGGCGGTAACATACAAGGCTCTGAAAAATAAAATCGACATGTCGGATTCTAAAAAAATGGCCGGAATCGCCGCAGGTTCCAGAATACTGTTCGACAAACAGAAAATATTCCTGGACGGGGAGGACATCTCCCGCAAAATCAGGTCGAGAACCGTTACGAACCGCACGTCCATAACGGCGGCAAGCGGAGAAGTCCGCCGGATTCTCCGCAACATGCAGAGGCAATTTGCGGAAAAATCGGGCGTGGTCATGGAAGGCCGCGACATCGGAACGGTCGTGTTCCCGCGCGCTCGATTTAAGTTTTATCTTGACGCCAGCATTAGCGAACGTGCGAAAAGAAGATTTCTGGAATTAAAGGAAAAAGGAAACCCGCAGATTTTAGAGCGCATCATAGCCGACATAAACAAAAGAGACAACATTGACAGAACAAGGGGTCTCTGCCCGCTGAAAATTCCGGCGGGGGCAACGGTGATCGATTCGACGAACAAAAGCATTGAAGAAGTCGCGGACATCATTATAAAAGCGGTTACGAAAAAAAACGGGGAAAAATGATTTATTTGATTGCACGGTGTTTGTCCCTGTTCGCCGGAGGAATTTTTTTCCGGCTGAAAGTTTCAGGCCTCATACCCGGAGGAGGCGTGATTCTCTGCTCAAACCACCTTTCCAACTGCGACCCGCCCATAATAGCGACCTCTACGTTCCGGAAACTCCATTTTATGGCGAAGAAAGAACTTTTTTATAATCCTGTAATCGCATTTTTTCTGAAAAAACTAAACGCCTTTCCCGTGGACAGAAATCTTTTTGACAGGAGCGCATTCAGAAAAGCCGTGGAAATAGTGAATTCCGGAAAAAATTTACTCGTGTTTCCCGAGGGCACAAGAAATAAAACTGGCGACGGCAAAGTCAAAAAAATACGGAGAGCCGTGTCTTATATTATTTACCGCACGGAAAAACCGGTTATTCCCGTCTTCATAAAAGGGACAAACGAATGGAAAGAACTTAAAAGGTTTTCCGTTAAATTCGGCAAGCCCGTTGATTTTCCGGAGAGAAAAATGCCTTACACGCGGGAAGTTTCCGAAAAAATTTGTGAGAGGATAAAAGATGGCATTGAAAAAACCGCCCGCTGATACCCGTGCACCCGCTATAAAAGTTGCGCGGTTTGCCGGTTTCTGCAGCGGCGTAACGATAGCGGTAAAAAAAACAAAAAAACTCCTGCTGCATAAAAAGGTCTACTGCATAGGCGACCTCGTGCACAACTCATTCGTTATGAGCGACCTCGCAAAAAAAGGTCTCATCATCGTAAAGAAACCAACGGCCATTCCCGAAAATTCAGACGTAATTATACGGGCTCACGGGCTTCCTCTGAAAACGATAAAAAACTTAAAGAAAAAAAACTGCAGAATTTTCGATTTTACCTGCCCGATTCTCAAAAAAATACATCTTACTCTTGAAAAACTGAAAAAGGCGGATTACTCGATTATTATAATAGGCAACCCTCTGCACGCGGAGGTTAAGGCGCTCATCTCGCATGCGGGGCGTAACTCCGTGATTGTCGAAAATAAAGCGGCTGCCGAAAATTTCAAACCGCAACCCGCACGGAGCCCCAAAAAGAAAAAAACCGCCGTGATCTGCCAGTCAACAATAACCGACAGCAGGTTCCTTGAAATTTCGGGCGTCCTTGGCGGCAAAATTCCCGGAGCGCGCATAATAAACACAATATGCAGAGAAGCAAAAGAGCGGCGGGTGGAGGCGAAAGAACTTGCAAAAATTTCTAAAATGGTTATAATAGTCGGTGATAGAAAAAGCAGCAATACGGTGAACCTCGCAAAAATTGTCAGGCGTATCTGCCCCGCTGAAATAATTACAGGGGTAAACGACTTGAGAGGGAAAAAATTTAGAGACCCGATTGGAATTACATCGGGAGCTTCATCTCCGAGAGAGCTGGTTTTAGAAATCGAGAAATGCGTTTATAAAAAGGTGGTAAGATGAGTGAGTCAAAGAATCTGATGGATGAGGTTGTGAATGCCATTCCAAAACTTGCGGCTGGCAAAATCGTCAGGGGAAAAGTGCTGGACGTTTCTAATCCCGACGGAGTTTTGGTGGATATCGGGGGAAAAGCCGAAGGCGTAATTCCCCTTTCGGAAATATCGGAGGTGAGCGATATTTCCGTCGGGCAGGACATAGACGTATACATAATCGATATGTCCGGAACCGGCGGTTCCCCGACGCTGTCGTGCAGGAAAGCGCAAAAGAACAAGGCGATATACGATATTGAGCAGGCGTTTGAAAAAGGTGAAACCGTCACCGCCAGAATTATTGAGCAGATTAACGGCGGCGTAAAAGCCAAAATCAACGGGATTGAGGCATTTATGCCGAACTCGCAGATAGGTTATCCTCCCGTCAGAAAAATAAAAGAAACCATAGGGCAGGACGTCCCCGTGAAAATAAAGAAATTCAACAAAATCAAAAACGATATTGTCGTCTCGTGGCGGGACGTGGTCGAACCGGAATATAAAAGGATGCAGGAAAAATTCTGGTCCGAGGTACGCGAGGGCGAAATAAAAAAAGGCGTCGTAAAAGGCATTACCAAATTCGGCGCATTTGTGGACATAGGCGGGTTTGAAGGTCTTCTCCACATAAAGGACATCTCGTGGGGCAGGACGGAAAGGGTTTCCGACGAATTGCAAATCGGTCAGGAAATAGAAGTCAAGATTACAAAACTGAACAAAACGGAAAACAGGGTTTCCCTGAGTTTAAGAGAAACAAAATCTCACCCATGGGAAAAAGTCGAAAAGAAATACCCCGTGGGCAGCATACACAACGGCGTTGTAAGAGGCGTTGTCGAGTACGGAGCTTTCGTTGAACTTGAGCCGGGTCTCGAGGGGCTCCTTCACATAAGCGAATTGTCCTGGAAAAGAAATCTCAAGACATCCGAGGTCCTGAAAGAAGGCCAGAACATAGAAGTAATGGTGTTAAAAAGCGACCATGAAACCAAAAGAATATCCCTGAGCCTGAAGAACACGCAGGAAAATCCATGGCAGAGCTTTATCGCGAAACATTCCGTCGGGGAAACAATCGAAGGCAGGGTTACACATCTTACAAAGAACGGCGCCGTTGTGGAACTTCCGGATGCCGCAGAGGGTTTTATTCTGCTGAAAGATTTTTCATGGAAAGAAAGAATTTCTCATCCCTCGGACATGCTGAGTGTCGACCAGCAGGTCTCCGCAAAAATTCTGAGCATCAGCGTTGAGGAACAAAAAATTTATCTGGGCCTGAAACAGATAGAAGACAGTCCTTTTAAAAATTACGTTTCAGGGCGGAGCGTAACCGGCACGGTCGCCAAAGTTGATACGGATAAACTTATAATGGATCTTCCGGACGGGATACCGGGTTTTATCCACATTTCGCAGATTGAGTCGGGAAAAACCGAAAACCTTTCCGCCTTTTCCGAAGGACAAAAAATTGAAGCGGTTGTCATAAAGGTAAACGAAAACTTAAGGATGATAGAACTCAGCATAAAGGAACTGGAAAAACAGAAAGAAAACGAAACGATGCAGCAATATTATTCTTCGGAATCCGCGGGTTTCAGCATCGGAGACATTCTCAAGAAAGAATAATTGTGAAATGTAAAGTTTCACTTTACGGCATTTTCGCACTTTTAATATCGACGCCGGTTTTCGGCCTTGAATTCGGAAAAAATCAGACATACACGCAGAACTTCGAATGGAGCACCTGCGAAACGAAACATTTTACTATTTTCCACTACCCGCAGATTTCTCATAAGACGGCCCTGATATCGCAAATGCTTGAAAAAACCCACGACGAAATGTTTGACTTTCTCAACGTAAGCCCGCGGAAAAAACCGTTCTTTTTTTTCTTTGAAGACCACCCTGACTTTCATTCGAACAGGATAGCCCCCGTGTCGTGGGGAACAGGCGGTTTTTCGGAGGCGTTTAAGAACAGGTTTGTGCTGCCTTATTATACCTCGCCGAGGGAAATGAGGCACATCCTCCAGCACGAATACACGCACGTCGCGAGTTTTGAAATTTTCTACGGCGGTTTCTGGCGGTCGATTTCACTCGTGCGCCTTATGATATATCCCATTCCTCTCTGGATACAGGAGGGCCTTGCCGAATTTTCCTCAGACATCTGGGACGGGGAAGACGCCGCCGCCCTCAGGGACATCTACCTGCACGGCTTGATCGTTCCTTCGGAGAACCTGCTCTCTTTCTCGCACCTTGAGGGCTACCGCGTTTACCTCGCTTATAAGCAATCGCAGAAAATGATGATTTTCATTACGCGAAAATACGGCAAAAACAAAGTTCTCGAACTCGTAAAACAATTCCCGCAGATATGGGAGCAGAACATCGCGATGAGAAAAACGTTTGATATCGGTTCACTCAAATTTGACGCTTTGTTCAAAGAATATCTGGACGAACAGTATAAAAAAGCGACCGAGGAAAGAAACGCGCCGGAAAAACTAGGCCTGATGATTTCTCCGGATTTCCAGTTCTACCGGGCAAGAAATCCTTTTTTCTTTGACGGTAAAATTGCATTCGTTTCCGACGGATACGGCTACGACGAAATTGTGATAAAGGACGTGAAAAGCGGAAAACAGAAAAGGATTTTAAAAAGAAAAAAGAATTATTTTGACAGTGTAGGGGACTCTTTCGCTTATTACGGCAACCGCCTCATTTTTACCGCGTGGAAGGACGGAAAACACCGGCTGGTCTTTTATGAAAATAAAAAGTTTCTCGAAATCCCCATCCCTTTTACCGAGGTAAGACAGATTGAAGCCCTTAACGACGGTTCTCTCCTGATGGCGGGGGACCTGCACTGCCAGAGTGACATATTCCTCTGGAACGAAGGAAAAGTATCAAACATTACCGACGACGACGACTTTGAACACTCCTTTACGGTAATTCCAGGCGGACAGAAAATCATCTATTCCTGCGAACGCAGGCAGGAACTGGACCTGAGAGAAATGTCGCTTTCATCTTTAAAAAAAACATGGCTTACAGACACGCCCTTTGACGAAAAAAACCCGCATCTTCTCAAGAAACACCTGTATTTCATAAGCGACAGAAATTCTTTCAGCGATATTTTCAGAATAGAATATTCCTCGTCAAATTTCGACGAGGCGGAAAATATGACGTTCATTAAAACAGGCGTTACGGATTTTGCGGTTTCAAAAGATAATGAAATTGCCGCCGTAATCCAGTGGGAAGGCGCCCGCCGGATTTATATTTTTGATTCCCAAAATGCCCCTGCGGACGGTTCATCGGCAGGCATTGACGATGCCTTTCTCAAAAGAGGAATTGACATTGAGGAGGCCGGTCTTGTTTTGCGGAGACAACCCCCGGAAATTTCGGACGAAAATTTTACTGCGGGAATCGAAATGGAAAAGGAAAAAGAGAAACCGCCTGAACCGCAGGAAGTCCGGCCGTACGACTTCCGGAAATACAAAACGCGGTGGTCTTTTGACCTGGTTTACCCTCTCGCGATGTTCGCTTTTTCCGAGGGAGACGCGGAATTCTATGTTCTGAATTACCTGCAGGCATCCGACATCACCGGTAACCACAATGCCTCGCTCTATCTCCAGTGGCTGTCGGCGACGAGAGACATGAATTATTCCTTTTCCTACCTGTGTAAGAAATGGAAAACGAGCGCGGGTTTTTTTACGGGAGGCTCGAGAGAAACAAGATGGAGCATCCCCGGAGAGGACGAAGACGCAGACGAGGTAATGAAAGAGGACAGCAGAAAAGACGCTTTCGGACTCTTTTTCACAAGACCTCTCGACAAAAACAACCGGCTGGAATTAATGCTCGCGCGGGAAAGAAACAAAGACCTGCTTGACTGGGAGGAAAACAACTATTACGAGACATTTGAAAACGCTTACGTCCTCTCTCTCGTCAGGGACTTCAGCATTTACAGGTTTATGGACATCGTAAAAGGAAGGAGAGCCAACCTGAGTTTTGCGCAGTCGGGAAAACGTCTCGGCGGCGATTTCCAGTACAAATCGGTTTATTTTGAAGAGCAGTTTTTTATCCCTGTTTTATTCCCGAACCACATTTTTGCCCTGCGGCTCCTCGGTCTTTTCTCGCGGGGCGAGACGCCGGAACTTTTCGACATCACGCGGTGGGACATGGTCAGAGGCGTAAGCGGTGTGCCCGACGAGACCCGGCTCGCTCTCGGCTCCGCCGAATACAGGTTTTACGTTTTTCCGGATATTGACTATAATGTCTGGTGGCTGATACCTCCGATGTATTTCAAGAGTTTGAAAGGGGTAGTTTTTTACGATGCGGGCGAGGTGTTCTCAGAAAGCAGCGGGTGGGGGAAAGAAAATCTCAGGCACTCCGTCGGGTTCGGTTTACGGCTGAACGCGATGCTTTTTCAGAGTTATCCTCTCTTTATTTCTTTTGACAGGGCAAGAACTCTGAGAGATAAAGAATATGAATCGTATTTCCGGCTGGGAGTGAACTGGTGAAAAAAATCGTGATTCTCGGGGCGGGGCTCACCGGCCTTTCCGCAGCACATTTCCTTGTAAAAAGAAAAATAAAACCGGTTATCCTTGAAAAAGAAAGCGAAGCGGGGGGGCTCTGCAGGACAGAGGAGAAAAACGGTTTTTTCTTTGATTACACCGGACACCTCCTGCATTTCAAAAATAAAAAGTGGCTGCGTTTTATAACGTCGGAATTGAAAGTCCCTCTGAAAAAACACTCGCGCTCCGCGTCAATACATCTGCTGGACGGGTCTGTCCCCTATCCCTTCCAGTATCATCTCGCCTACCTTCCGCGAAAGGAAAAGAACAAATGCGTAAAGGACTTCCCCGCAGGAGATGGGAAGGTGGAATGCGGCAGTTTTTACACCTGGGCGCGGGATTCCTTCGGCGAAAGAATGTTCCGCCTCTTTTTTGAGCCGTATAACAGGAAACTCTGGAAATACGACTTAAGAAAAATGAGCACCCTGTGGATGGGGAGATTCGTGCCGCCGCCTTCAAAAGGATTGATACTCAAAGGAGCCGCGCGGCGCAACCCTGAGCAGTCAGCGGGTTACAACGCCTCGTTTTATTACCCTGAAAGAGGAGGAATCAGCGAAATCATAAAGCCGCTGGCAAAAGGGAAAAACATAATTTTCGGGGCGGGGGTAAAATCAATCGACCTGAATAAAAAAATAATATTTACAGGAAAAGGCAAAAGAGCCTACGACGAAATCATATCCACAATCCCTCTGCCCGTTCTCCTGAACCGTCTGAACGGCTGTCCTAAAATGCGGGAATTCTCAAAGAAATTAAAGTGGGTGAGCGTGAAAAACACGAACCTCGTTTTAAAAAAGAATTTTTCAGAAATGGGGCACTGGATTTATTTCCCCGAAAAAAAATTCCCGTTTTACAGAATCGGTTTTCTGTCCAATTTCAGCTCCGTGACTGCGGGATTTTCAAACATATATGTAGAAGAATCGTTCAGGAGCAGCATAGAGAAGCCGGGGGTTGCCCCCATTCTTAAGTTACTGCGGCTTACGGAAAAAAGCATACTCGTCCGAAAAGACCTGAACATCCCGTTCGCTTATGTCATCTACAACCGCGAAAGGGAACAGGTCCTGCCCGGGATTTTCGGGTTCCTTAAAAAACACAAAATAATATCAACCGGACGGTTCGGCGGCTGGAAGTACTCGACGATGGAGGAATCGCTTGAAGACGGTCTGGCTGCAAGTCATAAACATTTTCCTGAATAAATTGGATATAGGATTTTAAGTTTATTTAGGATTTATTGATTTCGTACTGCTTACTGCTTAGTCACGGCGCCAGGATTATATAGCAAGCATTTAACGTAAAGACGGAGGTTTAAATCAATAGGCATATGCACTTGATTCCAGCGATCGCCTTAAATGCGAAAATGGGTCACTTCTATTTTTTACTTTTGTATCAGTAAGAAAAAATAGAGGTGACCCGATTTTCCTGTTTAATATATCAACTTGATTCATGTGCATATGCCTATAAAATTTTATGACATCTCCTTCCATTAATTTTAAAAACTTAGCCGGTTTTAAAATTTTTATCTTTCTATATTTTTTTAGAGGCAGGAGGTGCTTTGTATCTCCGGTAATTATATATTGAGCACTGCCGGCAACAGCACACTCCAGGATTCTATTATCAGATTCTTTTTGTTTTATGACACTTAGTTTTCGGCCGGAGGTTATTATTGTAGATATTTCTTTTATTACAGACGCTGTTTGGGCCGCCATAATTATACTAAAATCAAATTTTTCATGCAAAACTTTTTTAAATTCATCCGGCATTTCATTGGAAATCAGCAAGTTTATTCTACCTTCCTGCGCCATGTCTAATATCTTTTCAGGATTCCCCCCGAACAAAGTGGCAGAAATTAAAACATTCGTATCTATTACTACGTTGTCCAAAGTTTTATTTACTTACCAGCCCCACGGGACGGCCTTCGGCCAGAGCGATATTCATCAACAAGTTTTTCTATATCTTTTTCGTCTTTTATTCCAAAACGCGCTGCTTTTTTGGCTCCATATTCGCGAATGTGTTCCCATCTTCTCTTTCTCATAAATTGTCTGAATGCTTCTCTAAAAAGCTCGCTTTTTGTCATTCCTTCTTCTCTGGCAAGTTTTGTTGCCTGTTCAACCATCTCAGGTGGTAAAGATAAAGTTTGGATTATGCTCGTTCTCATCAATCTCCTCCTTATTACCAAGTATTACTTTATAGGCATATCTACATGACTCAAGTTGGTATAGTGAAGGAAAATGGGTCACTTCTATTTTGCGGGGTCAGTTCTATTTTTGTTATTTTTTTTCTATGCAAAAATAGAGCTGACCCCATTTCTATGCAAAATAGAGGTGACCCGATTTTCCATAGAGCTGACCCCATCTACTGCAAAATAGCCAATTACTGGAATCAAGTAGATATGCCTATTACTTTAATAAAATTATATGCGGTATAAAGAAGTTTGTCAAGGGGGAGCGTCCGGTTACCTATCCAACCGCGGGCATTGTTTCACATTTCGAGAATTTCTCCCGGAGTGCTGAATGCCGACCCGCCAATGTGCGTCAGAGGAGCCGCCTTTTTTATGTCGTATTTCCCGCCGGGAAAAAATTCGTCTTTTGCGGAAGCGCAAAGAATGTTACCTATTACGAAAACATTGCCGCCTATTTCTTCCATTCTGCCGAGTTCGCATTCAAAAAATCCGATGCTTTCTTTAATTCTCGGGGCCTTTACGTTTTCCGATTTTTCCGCCGTTAATCCGGCTTTTTCGATTTCGCTTACACCATAGGCGAAACTTTTCGCGCAAATCCAGAGTTTGTCGAGAATATTCCTGCCGGGGATGTTTACGACGAAGACCCCTGTTTCCTTTATATTACGGATGGTGTGATGTTCGGGAGCGGACACAAAAGCCACCATTGCCGGTTCGCCCGAGAGGGGCATTATAAAACTGAAGGGGGCGGCGTTTACCTGTCCTTCTCCGTTTACGGTCGATATGATGACGGCCGGACGAGGAGCAAGAAGTTTATACCAATTTTCGAGTTCCAGTTTCATTCTTTATCCCTCCCTGTAAGAATTGTTTTACCCTTTTCAAAGAACGATTCCTTTAACATACACCCTGTCGCCCCCTGCAATTTCGATATCAGACGAACCGCAGAAGGGGCACTCGAGCGTAGAAGATTCCGAAATTGTTTTACCGCATCCTCCGCACCGGAGAGCGGGCTTTTCTTTTTCAAAAATGAGGGCTATGTCTTTCCAGCTCATTTCGGGGAATATGTGGTCGTTAAAAGAATGCCTCAGAAAATCGGCGTCAATGCTTGTCGCTTCACCTACCGTAATAATTATCCGGGCCGGTTTTTTACCGGAAGTCATTTTCAGGACTTCCTTCATCAGGGGCCGCGCTATACTCAGTTCGTGCATTTTAAGGAAGGGGACAGACCCCATCGAGCATTTAATTTTTTGCGAAAAAAATCAAGGATGTTTTCCGCGCTTTTTTTTACGGCCGGGGATATAATGTCGCCTATCCGCGTGTTCTTTCCCTGTATTCCAAGCAGCATAACTTCTTTGCCCGCTTCCTCAAAAAAAACGTTTATTTTGTTCAGGCTCAGGGAATGCGTTGAGATTCCCTGTTCCCTCAACGCTGACAGGGGTATGAGTTCCATATACCCCGGGCTTTTACCAAAATCCACAGAGTCAATCAATAGTATTCTTTTCTGGGGAAAACCTGTTATTTTGAAAACATAATTTTCTATTGCCGTGCCGGCGACGAGAAACTTGTCCGAAAAATTTTTCCCCGCCTCTTTAACGATATAAACCCCGACGCCGTCGTCGCCCCTTATTTCGTTTCCGATTCCCACAACGACAAAGTCCCTGTTCAGAAAGTTGTGAAGTTCTTCCGGAACTTCACATTGAATCATAAATGTTTATTCTGTGGCGGCACTTCGGGCAGAGAAGAACGAAGAGGTCATCCCTTTTATCAAGGGTGATTTT
Organism: bacterium; assembly: GCA_043811795.1. Classification (GTDB taxonomy): domain Bacteria; phylum CG03; class CG03; order CG03; family CG03; genus JBDRMV01. The sequence continues at coordinate 21,404 of JBDRMV010000053.1, forward strand.
TTTATTTGTCTCGTCTATTATCCCGAGGTCTTTGAGTTTTTCGTTTACCATAGCAAGGTTTGCGGTCTGCTTCTCGCCTATTTTATCAAGCATCCAGATTATATGTTCTCTTGTCGTAATAATTTCCCCGCACTTTTCACACACAAGCAGGGAGCATTCTTTTTCATCGCACATCAGTTTCCGGTCAAAACCCGCAAGTTCAAATTCCGGCACCATTTTCACACCGTCTCCCGTGGTGCACACTCTTTCGCATTCCCCGCACATAATGCACCGGTCGTAATGCCATATGGTTTTTCTTTTCTTTTTTACCAGGTCGTTTACTTCTTCAATTGCCTCTGATGGACACCAGTTTATACACCCTCCGCAGCCAATGCAGGTATCCTGAGGTTCGGGCTTACCTTTAAAACGAGGGTGAATTTCAGCCTTGCCGAACGGATATTTTGTGGTTGCCGGGCGGCTGAAAAGCGATATGATCGCTTCCTTTAATTCTCTCAACTTCGGATATTTCATATCTTTTTCCTTATCAGGGTGGGGGGAGGTTAGCGTTCATTTCTGGCGGGAAAGAAGAATGCGGATTATGTCCCTTCTTGAGACAATCCCGACGACTTTGCCGTCTTCGATAATCGGCACGCGCCTGAATTTATTTTCCGATATGGCCAGGGAAATTTTATCCGCGTCGCTGTCGGGCGGAAAGCTCACCACTTTCTCCGTCATAGCCTCCCTGACCTTGGTGTTGTGTATGTTCCCGCTAAAAGCAAAATTTAAGATATCCTTCTCCGAGATGATGCCTATCATTTTCTCAGCGGCGTCAATTACAGGCATACCGCTTATTTTTTTCGCTATCAGAAGTTCAATGACATCGGCGAGTGTGGCTTCCGGACTGATTGTCAGCACGTTTTCCGTCATTATGTCTTTTGCTTTTAACATAGAGTTATCCTCCTAACTATCGGTTTCCCCGTCTTCGGCGTATTTGTCGCACACGCTTCTTTCCCATAATTTTACACCCGCCTTATAAGCTCCGCGAGCCAGGGCATGTGCGGCAGTGGGAGATGTAATCAAAATAAAAATCATACACAACAGAGCCTTTATCCCCAGAGGAGAAAAGCCGGTTTTTAAAAAAACGCCCAAAAGAATCATGCAGGTTCCGAGAGTCACGCATTTGGTTGCAGCCTGAAGACGGTTATACACATCCGGCAGACGTATAAGACCAATACAACCGGCTAAATCAAACAAAATCCCGATAGAAATAATAATGTATGCAATTATCTCACTCATCAAAACCTTTTCCTTCTAAGTGTTTTGCAAGAGCAATTGTTCCTATAAAAGAAAGCAAACTCCATGCAATGGCAATATTCATATAAAAATCCTTATCAGTCATAATGGAAATTATGGCGCAGAACCCTACAACCACTATCCCTAAAATGTCAATTCCCACTGCCCTGTCGGGCGGAGTGGGACCCCTGCCAATCCGCAAAAGGCACAGGAAACAGCACAAAACTAAAACTGTAAAAAATATTCCAATCATTTACTCAAAAACCTTTTCCAGAATTCTCTCAAACTTTTCCACAATTTTTCTGCCGGCTTCTTCCACGTCCTGCGATTTTACATTAATCCAGTGAATATACAGGTATTCGCCGCAAATATCAACCGTCAGGGTTCCGGGAGTCAGGGTTATGGAATTGCAAAGAGCAGCTCTTCCTGACTTTGATTTCAGGCGTGTTTTGACTTTTACAATTCCCGGGTTTATCGGCATCAGGGGGTGCAGAACCCTGTACATCACATCAAAGTTCGCGAGTATCATATGATA
>JBDRMV010000054.1:0-2395 GCA_043811795.1 bacterium
TCTGGCTGAAAGTCCCTCATTCTCTCGGGATTGAACTGAAGGGAAAATTGAAAAAAGGCGTTTCCGCCAAGGATGTTATTCTGGAAATTATAAGCCGGCTCGGTTCAAACGGAGCAATTTACAAGGTTATGGAATTTTACGGCTCCGGCTTGAAAAACATTCCGATAGAAGGGCGTTTCACGATTTCGAATATGACGGTGGAGGCGGGAGCGAAAACCGGAATTTTTCCCGCCGACGGAGTTGTTAAAAATTATCTTGCCGGACAGGGCAGGGCGGGGGATTTCAAACCTCTTGAAGCGGATGGTGCGTACGAAGAGAAAATTGAGATTTTGCTTGACGAGGTCGTTCCTTGTGTCGCCTTCCCGCACGAAGTATCAAACGTTTTTAAGATAAAAGAAATTGAGGAGACGAAAATCGATGTCGTAATGCTCGGCACCTGCACGAACGGCCGCCTCGCCGATTTTCAGGACGCTTACGAGATTCTGAAAAAAACGGATAAAATCAGAACATCTCTGATAATAGGTCCTGCCTCCCGCAGCGTTTTAAAGGGTCTGATTTCATCCCGCATTCTTGATAAATTTGCGGAACTCGGAGCGCTCATTCTTCCCCCGGGCTGCGGGCCATGCTGCGGCGTGCACGAGGGAATTCTGGCGGACGGCGAGCGCTGCCTCAGCACAGCGAACAGAAATTTCAAAGGGAGAATGGGTAACCCCGATTCATTCGTTTATCTCGCATCTCCCCAAACTGCCGCAGCGACCGCAATAACGGGGAAAATAACGGACCCGGGGGAGTTTCTGTGATAAAGGGCAAGGTTCATAAATTCGGCGACAATGTATCCACCGATCTTATTTGTCCCGGAAGGTATTATCATTTAAGGAGTAATATCTCCGAACTTGCGAAGCACACTCTCGAGGACGCCGATGAGGGCTTTGTTAAAAAAGTTGAAAAGGGCGACGTAATTGTTGCGGGTGAGAATTTCGGCTGCGGTTCATCCCGCGAGCATGCCCCGAGAGTTATAAAAGTTTCGGGGATTTCGTGCGTCATTGCGAAATCGTTTGCGAGGATTTTTTTCAGAAACTGCATAAACATCGGGCTCCCCGCGGTGGAAGTGGATACATCGGATTTTTCAGACGGAGACCTGTGCGAACTGGATTTAAGGGCGGGGTTTGTCAGAAATAAGACGAAAAACTTTAAGTTGGAGTTCCCCGAACTTCCCGGTAAGATGATGGAAATTCTGGCGGCGGGAGGTCTCGTCAGTTACATAAAAAAGAAGGGTTGTTTGTGAAACACAGAATTACTCTTATCCCAGGCGATGGTATAGGCCCTGAAATTACCAAAGCGGCGAAAACCGTGGTCGCTTCGACAGGCGTTGCCATTGACTGGGAAGTGATGCCCGCCGGAGCGGGGGTTATGGAAAAATACGGCACGCCCATTCCCGGCGAAACGGTGGAAAGTATCCGGAAGAATAAAGTCGCTTTGAAAGGCCCGATTACGACGCCCGTCGGGACGGGTTTCAGAAGCGTAAATGTTTATTTAAGACAGAAACTGGATTTATACGCGTGTTTGAGGCCGTGCAGGAGTTACGGCGCGCGTGGCGTTCCTTTTCCGGGCGTAGATTTGATTGTCGTCAGGGAAAATACCGAGGACGTTTATGCGGGGATTGAATTTGAAAAGAACTCAGCAGAAGTTAAAAAACTCGGCTCCCTCGCAGGAGTGAAGTTTCCCGGCGACTGCGGAATATCGATTAAGCCGATTTCAAAAAAAGCGAGCGAGCGAATTTGCAGGTTTGCTTTCGAGTATGCGGTAAAGCATAACAGAAAGAAAGTAACCGGCGTTCACAAGGCGAACATAATGAAATTCAGCGACGGTATTTTTCTTGAGGCATTCAGAAAGGTTGCGGGTGAATATCCGCGGATTGCCTCGGAGGATAGGATCGTTGACAATATGGCGATGCAGCTGGTTAAAAAACCGTTGCTTTACGATGTTATCGTTGCTCCGAATCTTTACGGGGACATTCTTTCCGACCTGTGCGCCGGCCTTATCGGCGGACTGGGTCTTGCGCCGGGGGCGAATATAGGGGCGGACATCGCCGTCTTCGAACCCACTCACGGCTCCGCTCCGAAACACGCGGGGAAAAATGAAATAAACCCCGTTTCAATGATTCTCTCGGCGGGTCTTATGCTTGAACACATCGGAGAAAAAGAAGCGGCGGTGAAAATCGAAAAAGCGGTGAGAAAACTTATAAAAGAAGGTCAGACCCTCACTTACGATCTGGGCGGAAAGGCGGGGACGAGCGAAGTGGCGGCAACGCTTGCCGAATTTATTTCCGGCGGCAATTTGGAGTAATATATTATGGACGCCACCCTCCCGCCGCCCTGGTAAGGAATAAGATATG